>CAVBFK010000024.1:0-7666 GCA_963594395.1 Lachnospiraceae bacterium | reverse complement strand
GGCTATAATAGAACCGTGCCGCGAAGGATGTGGCATGGCAAAAACGATTTGCCGTAGACCAATGGGAGGTTAATGGATGTACAAAGTATTGCTGGCTACCGATCGCTCGGATATTCAGAATGCGTTCGGTGCGGTTACTTCCTGGGAAGATATGGGCTTCCGTCAGCCGAGGGTTGTTTCTTCTGCGCGGGCGGCCATTGATTCTTTGAAGACGCATCACGCTGACGGTATTGCCATCGCACTTCCTGAAAGTGATGAGAAGATGCTCATGGCTTACCTTTCCACCGATTATCCCATTTTGCCGATCTTCTCCGCCGGAAAGGATCAGGGCGAAGTGGTGACGGCTGTGGAAGAGCTTCGACGCCTGCTGAATCGCACCCATATGGACTTTTCAAACGACGACTTCGGCGAGAAGGATATGCTTCAGCTGTGCCGTCACGATTTCTTCCGGAAACTGCTGAACGGCGAGGTGGTCGGTGAAGACCGCGTTCGCAGTCAGTTGCTGCTGTTGCGCAGCCGCATGGATCCCAGCAAGCCCTGCGTGGTGCTGGATCTGTCCCTGCCGGCGGGGGATGATTTCCTTTCCGGACGCTGGCATTATGGCTCTGAGCGGCTGGAGGTGGCACTCCGCAACTTCTTCGGTGCTGAACTGGATGGGATGCGGATGCTGGTTTCCGTTCTGCCGAATGAGCAGATTAAGCTGCTGTGCTGCCCCATGGTGGGGGCGGAGGTGGTCAGCGATTCCATTACGGCAATCGTATCCGCCCACGCACAGGAAGCAATGGAAAATGTGAAAGAATACCTGGGGCTTGACCTCAGCATTACCAATGTTCAGATTCTGCCCGCGCTGACGGCGCTGGCCAAGGAACATTAAGGGAGGGAATATTATGGGCATCTTCAACATGCTTCGCGGACAGTGCATCGACGTCATTGAGTGGACGAACAGCGACCGTGACACCATGGTGTACAAGTACGATATGCACGGCAAGGAAATCATGATGGGTGCACAGCTGACGGTGCGTGAGGGCCAGACGGCGATCTTCGTGAACGAGGGTCAGCTGGCTGACGTGTTCCAGCCCGGCCGCTATGAGCTGCAGACGTCCAACATGCCGATTATGACGGCACTGCAGGCTTGGAAGTTTGGTTTCAATTCTCCGTTCAAGGCAGACGTGTACTTCATCAACATGACCCAGTTCCTGGATCGGAAGTGGGGCACCGCCAATCCCGTGATGATGCGGGATACCGAGTTCGGCATGATCCGCCTGCGCGCCTTCGGTATTTACTCTTTCCGCGTTAGCGATCCGACCACGTTCCTGAAGGAAGTCTTCGGCACGTCTTCTCTGTACTCCACCGATGGGGTGGAAGGTCAGATTAAGCGCACGCTGGTCAGCGGCCTGAGCGATGCCATTGCAGAAAGCAAGATTCCTGCGCTGGATCTGGCGGCTAACTATGATGAGCTGAGCAATTACGCCATGCAGGCCATCAATCCCAAGCTGGCACCCCTGGGCTTGCAGCTGTCCAGCTTCGTGATTGAGAATATCTCCCTTCCTGAGGAAGTGGAGAAGGCCATGGATCGCCGCACCTCTATGGGCGTTGTAGGCGACCTGAACCGTTACACCCAGTACCAGGCCGCGGAAGCCATGCGTGAGGCCGCCAACAATCCCGGCGGCGCCGCAGGCAGCGGCATGGGCATTGGCGCAGGCATGGCCATGGGTCAGATGTTTGCCCAGGCCATGGGTCAGAACAACACCCAGACGTCCGCTCAGGCGGCTCCTGCTCAGCAGGGCGGCAAGTTCTGCACGGAGTGCGGTGCACGCCTTCCCGAAGGCGCAAAGTTCTGCTCCAACTGCGGCAACAAGGTTGGCTAAGCGGTTATACAAAAGAAGAACGGCAGTCGCTGAATGGCGGCTGCCGATTTTTGTTGGAAGAAAGAACAGCGATGGGAAATCTCCCACCGCTGTTGCTGTGCTTGAAGAATGGTTACTTCCTCATCCCTTAATACCCGTAGAGGCGATGCCTTCCACCAGGGACTTCTGGAAGATCAGGAAGATGATCGTGGCCGGCAGGATGGACAGGGTGGACATAGCCAGCGTGGAGCCGATATCCGAGCCGGAGGACGGGTCATTGAACAGCTGCAGTGCCAGGGACACAGGCCGCATGCTGGCGCGGTTCACGTACAGCAGGGCGGACAGGTAATCGTCCCAGCGCCAGATGAAGGAGAAAATGGCCGAGGTGACCAGCGCAGGCACGATCAGCGGCAGGATAATGCGGAAAAAAATGCCGTAGTAGGAGCAGCCGTCGATCTTCGCGGCCTCATCCAGCGACGAAGGAATGCCGCCGATGAAGTTCATGATCAGGTACACGAAGAAGCCCTGAATGGCGAAGAAGTAGGGGAGGATCATGGGGTAGTAGGTGCCCACCCAGTTCAGGTGACGATACCACATGAACTGCGGGATCATCAGGATCTGTGCGGGGAGCATCATGGTAGACAGCACCAGCACGAACAGCACACCGCGGAGCTTGAAGTGCAGCCGCTTCAGGGCGTAGGCCACGAAGGAGGAAGACAACAGCGTGCCGAAGGTGGACGTGAGGGCGATGAAGAACGAGTTTGCAAAGAAGGTGCCGAAGGTGTAGCCCATGAAGCCCTTCCAGCCCTGGATGTAGTTGTCCAGCGTCCACGTGGAGGGAATCAGGGAAGAGGCGGTGGGAAGCACCTGGTCTGTCGGCTTAAAGGAGGACAATATCATCCACAAAAGCGGATAGATCATAATGATGGCACCAATGGTAACCAGAACGTGATAGAGGACTTCTTTCCATACTTTTTTGCCAACCATACGATTTGACCTCCTTTCTTATTCCTCGTAAACCCACTTGCTGCGGCTCCAGAAGAGCAGCGCCGTCACAGCGGTGATGATGACCAACATGATCCAGGCCAGGGCGGAAGCGTAGCCCATCTGGCTCTTGCCCACGGCGGGGAAGGCCTTGTTGTACTGATACACGGTGTAGAACAGGGTAGACTTGCGGGGGTCACCGTTGGTAATCAGCTTGCACTGGGTGAAGGCCAGGAAGGAGTTGATGGTCTGCTGCACCAGGTTGAAGAAGATGGTGGGGGTCAGCAGGGGCAGGGTCACATGCCAGAACTGCGCATGGCCGGTGGCGCCGTCCACACGGGCGGCTTCGTACAGCTCACGGGGAATCTGCTTCAGGGCAGACAGGAAAATCAACATGGAAGAACCAAATTGCCATACCGTCAGGATAATCAGCACCCAGATGGCGGGCCCTTCACTGAACCAGTTGTATCCATCAAGGCCGGGGAAGATGCCGCTTAGGATGGCGTTAATGGTGCCGTTCGACTCAAACAAGCGCCGCCACAGAATGGCCACAGCCACCGAGCCGCCGATAATGGACGGCAGGTAGTATGTTGCGCGGTAGATCGGCACCGCCTTGCTTTCGTGATTCAGAATCAGTGCAACAATCAGTGCGAAAATGACCTTTAACGGGGTACCGATCAGGGCGTAGTAGCAGGTCACCGTCAAGGCCTTGGTGAAGGTGGAGTCGTTGGTGAAGATCTTGATGTAGTTGTCCAGACCGATCCACTCGGGGGCGTTCTGAATGTCGTATTTGCAGAAGGAATAGTAGAGGGATAGTCCCATGGGGATGGCCATAAACATCAGAAAACCGAAAATAAACGGCAGACTGAAGACATAACCAGCGGTGCTTTCCTTGCCGAACCATGCGGCAAAGCCTTTGTTTTTCCTTACCTTGGGTGCAACGGTCATGGCGTCAGTACCTCCTTACAAATGATGTTGGATGGAAAAGAAGAAGAGGAGGGCGACCAGCGCCCCCCTCTCATGTTTCTTGATGCTGCACTGTCGGGACGCGCAGTGCGAAGGGTTTTGGATCAATAGTCAGCTGCGATTTCAGCGGTCATCTCATACAGATACTGGCCGGCTTCTTCAGCAGTCATGGAGGTGCCCTTGGTCAGGCAATCTTCGCTCAGGGTCTGCAGAACTTCGGTCTGCACGGTGCCCAGGTAGCCGGGCTGTGCGGGGAAGATAGCGCTGCAGTTGGCGTTTACGTACTCCAGGTATTCCACGCAAGTGGAGTACACATCGCTGGTAGCGGACACAGACTCGGTGATGGCAGAAGCGACTTCGCTGTTGGCAGGAACGCCACGCTCGGCCTGCAGGATCTTATTGCCTTCCACGTCGTTGATCAGGTAGTTCAGGATAGCCACGGCCAGGTCAGGATTCTTGGTGTCGCTGGTCACGGAGAAGAACTGGCTGGGCTTCACGTAGTTGGACTTCACAGGATCGATGGAGGGCCAGTTGGTCACGCCCAGCTCGATGCCGTCAGCATCGGCAGCAACCTTGAAGGAAGCCAGCTGGTTGGAGTAAGCGAAAGCGCACCATGCACGCACGTCGTTGGTGGTGCCGTAAACCAGAGGATGCTGTGCCAGGTCAACCACGTTCACGCCGGCGATCTTGTCGGTGTCGAACATCCAGCCCTCGGACACGCCGTCGATCAGGCGCTGATAGTAGCCGGACAGTTCTTCAGCCGTAGCGGTCATGCCGTTAGCATCGCACAGAGCGGTGTAGCCCAGGCTGCGGACGTAGAACAGCACGTTGTTCTCGGAGTTGCCTTCGCCGTAAACCACGCCGATGCCAGTGGCTTCGTAGATCTGGCGGGAGATGTCAACGAACTGATCCCAAGTCAGGTTCTGGGGAACTTCGATGCCCAGAGAATCGGTCAGGGTCTTGTTGTACAGCAGGGAGGGAGCGTTCACACCAGCGCACACAGCGTAGATGCCGTCGCCCACCTTACCGGTGTCGATGATGTTCTGAGGAACCTTGCTCAGATCCAGAGCGCCGCTCTCGATGTAGGGGGTCAGGTCCAGCAGGTTGCCGTTGGTGGCCCACAGCTCCAGGTAAGCGTAGTCCTGCTGCATCAGGTCAGGCAGGTCGTTGTTCGCAGCATAGGTGGTCATCAGGGACCAGTAGTTGTTCCATACGTTGGTGTTCAGGTTGAAGGTAACGTTGGGATAATTCTCGGTGAAGTAGTCAGTAGCGGCCTTCGTTACTTCATCACGAACCTGATTGCCCCACCAGGCAAAGCCTACTTCGGTGGTGCCTGCAGAGGCAGGGTCGTAGGTGCCGACGGTCAAGCCGTCTGCCAATGCGGCGGGCACCAGAGCCAGCAACATGGTCAAGGAAAGAACGAGTGCTAATACCTTCTTCATTAGGGTCTCCTCCTTTGAAATTGTAGGAAACGGTTTAACATTGACCATATTATACGATACAAACGGCACTATGTCAATAGAACGTGTTCATTTTTTATTTCATTTTCGCCAAATCGGACAAAACAAACAAAGACGGGAATAGACTTGTACGGGGGTGTATGCTATTTAATAGGAAATTTCTTTGTTAAATTCAAAGCAACTCTTTGCAAGTGCAAACTTTTGGTGTATGATATATACGGGGAAGGTTGGAAAACCCCATGAGTCAGGCGCGGTCGCCTGAGATGAATTTTTAATCTATTAAATAAAGTGAGGTCGATCCTAAGATGTCTGCAACTCCTTTGCGGAAAACGAAGATCGTTTGCACCATGGGTCCGAATCTGTTCGAGAAGGGACTGGTTCGTCAGCTCATGCTCTCCGGCATGGACGTGGCGCGTTTCAATTTCTCCCACGATACCCATGAGAATCACCTGAAGCGCTATAAAGAAGTCTGCCGCCTGCGTGAAGAACTGGGTCTGCCTGTGGCAACCATGCTGGATACCAAGGGCCCGGAAATCCGCACGGGCGACTTTGCCGACGGCAAGGTGGTGCTGGATGCCGGTCAGCTCTTTACCCTGACCACCGAGGACATTATGGGCGATGAAACCCGCGTGTCCGTAACCTATAAGAACCTGACCCGTGACGTGCACGTGGGCAGCTCCATCCTCATCGATGACGGCCTGGTGGGTCTCACCGTGGAGCATGTGACGGATACCGACGTGTGCTGCCGCGTGAATAACGGCGGTACCATCTCCAATCATAAGGGCGTGAACATCCCCGGCGCTCACCTGTCCATGCCTTTCGTCAGCCCCAAGGATCGTGACGATATCATCTTCGCCATCGAAAACGGCTTCGATTTCATCGCCGCTTCCTTCACCCGCAATGCAGACGACATCATGCAGATCCGTCACATCATGCAGGAGAAGAACTGCAACTCCATCCGCATCATCGCCAAGATTGAGAACATGGAAGGCGTGCAGAACATCGATGAGATTCTCCGCGTGACCGACGCCATCATGGTGGCTCGCGGCGACATGGGCGTGGAAATCCCGCTGGAAGATGTGCCTGCCCTGCAGAAGATGCTCATTAAGAAGTGCGTCGCTACCGGAAAGCCCGTCATTACCGCTACCCAGATGCTGGATTCCATGATGAAGAATCCCCGCCCCACCCGCGCTGAGGCTACCGACGTGGCCAACGCTATCTACGACGGCACCAGCGCTATCATGCTGTCCGGCGAAACCGCTGCAGGCGCTTATCCCATCGAGGCTGTGGAGACCATGGCTCGCATTGCTATGCGCGCTGAGGCAGATATCGATTACGCCGGCCGCCTTGCACGGATCCAGAGCCAGGCCAACCCGGACGTGACCGGCGCTATCAGCCACGCTACCGTGACTTCCGCTAACGACCTGAAGGCCAGCGCTATCATCACCGTGACCAAGTCCGGCCAGACGGCTCGCTTCATCTCCCGCTTCCGTCCGAACTGCACCATCGTGGGCTGCACCACCGATGAAACTGTTTGGCGTCAGCTGAACCTGAGCTGGGGCGTTGTGCCGCTGATCATCAATGAAGAAGAAAACACGGATGACCTGTTTGAGCATGCCGTGGATGCCGCCAAGGAGGCCGGCCTCATCAAGGACGGCGAGCTGGTGGTTCTGACCGCCGGCGTGCCTCTGGGCATTTCCGGTACCACCAACCTGATGAAGGTGCACGTGGTAGGTCATATCCTGGTGAAGGGCAATGGCATCAGTGGTGATGCCATCACGGCTCCTCTGGTGGTGGCCAATAGCTACGAAGAAGGCAAGGATGCCTTCAAGTCCGGCGATATCCTCGTGTGCCGCCAGACCAATAAGGAAATGCTCCCACTGGTGCGCAAGGCATCCGGTGTGATCCTTGAGGAGGACGACATGAACGGCCATGGGGTTGTGGCAGGCATGAGCCTGGATCTCCCCGTGATCATCGGCGCCAAGAACGCTACCTCCATCCTGAAGTCCGGCTCGGTGGTCACCATGGATGGCAAGACCGGCGTGGTCAGCTGCAACTGAGGCGAAAACCGATGCAGACGATCATGATTGATCCCAGCCGCTACGCAGACGGACATGCCCTCCATGAGGGACTCCGGCAGATGCTGGCACTCCCCGCCTATTACGGCATGAACGCCGATGCGCTCCACGATTGCCTGGCCGAGCGCACAGAGCCCGTTAACGTCTGGGTGCTGGGCGATGCCGTCGGCGATACGGCTCACGCATTGGAAGTCTGCCTGCAGGTTGTCGAAGACCTGGGCGGCACCGTGAAGAAAATTGGATAATGATTGATAAAAGGGAAGGCACTCTGTTATAGAGCACCTTCCCTTTTATATGGTTTTCGAGGAGGGTGCGGGAGGAGGCTTTTGAC
>CAVBFK010000023.1:0-2718 GCA_963594395.1 Lachnospiraceae bacterium | reverse complement strand
CATCTTATGAGAGATGTAGATGATGCCGCAGCCGCGGTCTCTGAGCATGTTGATAATGCGGAACAGGTGCTCTACTTCGGTCTCTGTCAGAGAAGAAGTAGGTTCGTCGAACACGATCACCTTAGAATTGAAGGAAACAGCCTTGGCGATTTCCACCATCTGGCGCTGAGACACAGGAAGGTCATTCAGAATCACCTTGGGGTTTACGTTAATCCCCAGCTCATCGAAAACCTTCTTGGTGTCATTGTAGGCCTGCTTATCGGAAACAAAGGGAAGACCCTTCACAACCTTGGGATAGCGGCCCAGCCAAATGTTGTCCATAACGGAGCGCTTACGTGCCTGGTTCAGCTCCTGATGAACCATGGCCACGCCATTGTCCAATGCTTCTCTGGAGGACTTGAAGTCAATCTCCTTACCCTCCAAATAGATATGCCCGGCGTCCTTGTGATAAATACCAAACAAACACTTCATCAGCGTGGATTTACCAGCGCCGTTCTCGCCCATCAGAGCATGAACCGTGCCGGCCTTCACACAGAGCTGAGCGTTATCCAAGGCTTTCACACCGGGGAAACTTTTGCAGATACCCTCCATGCGAAGGAGCACGTCACCGCTTGCGGCCTGCTCCTCTTTCTGAAGAAGTACTTTGTCACCCATACTGCGCTTCTCCTTTCCGGCAGAAAGCCTTGCCTATGTGTTCAACGCAGGCTCTGCCATTTCAAACGAAACGGCGGAGGGACTCATGCTACTGAGACCCTCCGCACTGAGTCATTTGAAAATCTACTTCAGATTACTCGCCGGTGTACACAGAGTACGGAATGTTCACGGTCCAGCCATCAACGATTTCGTAGTTCTCGTTCAGGCCTTCGAACTTGTCCTTGCCGTTAACCATGTTGGACAGGATGGTAGCCACAGCGTCAGCCATGCCTTCTGCGTCCTGCTTGATGGTACCGGTCATCTGCTTGTTAGCGATCAGACCCTTAGCGGTATCGGTAGCGTCAACACCGAACACGGGGATGGTCTTGCAATCCACGCCGCCCTCGAGGTTGTAGCCAGCATTCACCAGAGCATTCACAGCGCCCAGAGCCATGTCGTCGTTGTTGCAGATAACGAGCTCAACCATGTTGCCGTTAGCTTCGTTGTACTGAGACAGGATGGTCTGCATGTAGTCGAAGGAAGCGGTGTTGGACCAGGTGCCGTTCAGGTCAACCAGGTACTTGTTCTCGTTGCTTGCGTCATAGAACTCCAGAGCGGGCTTGCCAGCGGCGGTCAGCACTTCGTCAGCGCACTCGACACCGTACTTGGTACGTGCGATAGCTTCCTGGTTTGCTTCGTCGCCCTTGAACATAACATAGGAGATCTTGCCGTCGCCGTTCAGATCCAGCTCATCATAGTGCTCCAGCACATACTCGCCGATCATCTTGCCCTGCATCTTACCAGCCTGGGTGAAGTCGGTGCCAACGAAGGCGCTCTTCTCATAGCCCTTGAACAGAGCAGCAGCCTCATCGTTGTCGGTGGAAACTGCACGGTTGAAGAACACAACGGGCAGGTCCTTTTCCTTGATGGCATTCATCAGGGTTTCGGCAGTGCCGATAGAACCGGACTCAACCATGTTCACAGCCAGGGCATTAGCACCGGTCACCAGAGCGGTGTTGATGTCGTCGGTCTGGGTCTGCTGATTGGCGTTGGAGTCCTTGTCCACAACGGTCAGGCCCTTTTCTGCCATTGCAGCGTCCAGAGCGGTACGCACGCTGGTGAGGTAAACGTCACCGAACGTATACCAGGAAACATAGGTCTCGCCATCGGCGAGCGCGGCACCGGCCATGGAGAACGCCATTGATGCTGCCAAGACACCAGCTACCAGCTTTTTCATAGGAAACACCTCTTTCTTTATTTTAACAGGCACCCGCCTGTTAAGGAACACATTTTCGGACGACAAACACGGCTTTTCTTGATTGAAATTCTCTGTCGTTTTTGTCCTACCTTACTGTCGAGATTATTATACTCACCATAACATCATATGTCAACTACTTTTTGTACAAAAATTCTGTATGCAAACCAAAAGACACAAATTTATCAATTCCACATGCCGAAATGAGGATACTAACAGGTTGATAACCATTTTTCCTTGAGATATAAGGCTTTGAGTGAAACTACTTACATGTTATACTTTCTTCCCTGCTCCCGGCGAAAATCCGTCCGTCTTTAATTGTTTCTAATTTGTAACAAACATAATCGCTTTTTGTTTTATATTATTTTTGAAAACGTTATATATTTTCAGGAAGAAAAAGTGCAGGACTTGCGTTATAATAGGTGTACGATCCAAATACGAAGCGGAGGGTTGTGCAGTGCAGCAAGCTCAATCAACGGGGCGGAATGATTCCGCGTATTTCGAAGAGATCTACGAGAAATACGCCACGGATGTGTTGCGGGTCTGCTACTTCTATCTTGGTGACCGTCAAAAGGCCGAGGATGTCTGCCAGGACGTCTTCGTGAGGCTCATCACCACAACGCCTGTTCTGGAAGAAGGCCATGAAAAAGCGTGGCTACTAAAGGTTGCGCTGAACCGGTGCCGTGACATCTGGCGCGGTTCCTGGCTGAAGCGTGTGGTGCTTGGCTCCCCTGCCTTTGAGCTGGTGCCTGCCCCGGATGAGATTGACAAGCTGACCGATCAGCACGAGCTGATGTCCGCTGTCAATCAACTGCCAGCAACATTTAAGG
>CAVBFK010000022.1:0-8316 GCA_963594395.1 Lachnospiraceae bacterium | reverse complement strand
ACGAATGGTCATGCTGGCCGCGTAGTCTGCACTGGTGTCGGGGTTGGTGATGACGTAGGTATCGCTGTCCGTGTCATCCACCGTCCAGCCGATGGGGCCTTCAAAACTCAGGTGAAGCTTGGTGGCGTCATAGGTGGTGTAGGAGAAAGAAAGGGCAGGCACCGGGGTTGCCGTGGGCTTGTCAATGGGATCAATGACCACAGGCGTTGCGCCGGCATACTCACTGCGGATGGTGGGCACAGGGGTGTTGGTGACCTCTGCCACTTCCGCTACATCCGGAATGTCAATGACCTCGCCCTCGCCGGATCCTTCCTCGCTGGTAGGATCGTAGGAGCCGTCATCGTAGTCCGTGGTATCGTAATCGGTGGTTTCATCGTCCACCGTCAAACTGATCGCGCCGGTGCTCTCTTCGGTGGTCGTGGTCGTTGTGGTGCTGGTCTGGTTCCCGTAAAGGTTTTGACTGCTGCTGGTGGACACCACGGTGTAGTTCGATGTTTTGCTTGAACTGCCGCAGGCGCTCAGCGCCAGCACACACACGCACATCAGTGCAAGAAGACGGAACTTCTTCATCCTGTTTCCCTCCATTTCGCAAACGCGGCTGTCAGAACGGCAGCTCCGCATCATCAACTTGAGTAAACGCTTCTGTATCAATGCTTGCAGGTTCAGATTCTTCCTCGGTGGAAGCCAGTGCTTCCTCGTAGCGGGGATGGTACAAACGGCGCTCCAGGCTCCAGATCTTTTCGGAGAAAGAGCCTTCCGGCAGGCGATCCATGATGCCCTTCATCTCGTTCATCCGTGCATCCAGCAAGTCAATCCAGTGGAGCACTTCCGCCTCGGGGAACATGGGCTTTCTGGGGCTACCGTATTCGGCCTCGCCATGGTGGCTGATGATCATGTGCTCCAGCAGAAGCACCAGTTCGCCCTCCACGCCTACATTCTTTGCGGCTTCCTGCAGGTTGGCCACACCGCGAACCAGGTGCCCCAGCAACAGGCCGTCTTCCGTGTAGTCCTTCACGCCGCCCAGCTCGTCACTGTCCATTTCCTGAATTTTGCCCAGGTCATGGAGGATGACACCTGCACGGAGCAGGTCACCGTTGAGGAAAGGATAGGCCTTGATCATGTGCTCGGCTGTGCGGAGCATGCCTGTGGTATGGTGGAGCAGTCCGGCATATTCCGCGTGGTGCAGGCGCTGTGCCGCAGGGAAATACATGAGCCGATCCCCCGCCATGCGGAGCATCTCCCGCGTGATCTTTTTCAGGTCGCTGCAGGTGAAGGCATCCACGGTACGGACAATCTCGTTGTACATGTCTTCCGGCTTTTCCGGGGCACAGGGAATCAGGAGCTTCTTATCCACCGCATCCTCTTCGGTAGAAGGACGAATGCGCTCAATCTTCAGTTGCGTGCGGCCATTAAATTCTGTAATGACGCCGCGCACCTTGATGATCGATCCTGCGGGAAAGGGCGACACCGTGCGATCCCACAGCTTGCATTCCATCTCACCGCTGCAGTCAGCCAGCTTCATATCTAGATAGTTGTTGCCGTTCTTGTCTTTCCGCTGTTCGCAGGAACGCACCAGCAGGAAGCCCTCAAACGACATGCCTGTCAGAAGCTGTGCCAGAGGCAACTGCTCCATAGACCCATTCTCCTCTCACTCGGGAATTTCAGCGTTATCAGAAGGGTGCATCCCCTACGCCGGAGGCCTCAGGCGCCAGGTTGGCGTAGGTGGTATACTCGCTGAGCCAGGCCACCTTGACTGTGCCAAGGGGGCCGTTTCTTTGCTTGGATACGATAATTTCACCGATGTTCTTATCCTCGGTGTTGGGGTCGTAATAGCCTTCGCGGTGAATGAACATCACCACGTCGGCGTCCTGTTCGATAGAGCCTGAATCACGCAGGTCGGACAGGGCAGGGCGCTTATCCGTACGGGCGGTTGCCGCACGGGACAGCTGGGCACAGGCAAGTAGCGGCACCTTCAGCTCCAGGGCAATGGCCTTCAGGGAGCGGCTGATTTCACTGACTTCCAGCTGGCGGTTTTCCGCGTGGGTGTCTGAATGCATCAAGCCCAAGTAGTCCAATACAATCAGGTCAAGACCCTTGTCCATCATCAGCCGTCTGCACCGGCTGCGCAGCTGGGACGGAGAAATGCCCGCCGTATCATCAATGTACAGCGGTGCGTTGGACATGGGGCCGATGGACTTGGCCAGGCGCATCCAGTCATCTGCCGTCAAGGTGCCTTGACGAACCTTCTGCATGTCCACCCTTGCATCGGAGCAGAGCATACGCAGGGCAATCTGCTCCCGGGGCATTTCCAAGCTGAACACAGCCACGGATTTGCCCGCATTCAGGGCGGCATAGGATGCGATGTTCATGGCCAGGGACGTTTTACCCATGGAAGGGCGGGCGCCCAGGATGACCAGCTCGCCTTCATGCAGGCCGGTCAGCATGTTATCCAGCGCGATAAATCCCGTCGGCACACCGGATACGCGGCCATGGAGCTTGCTGAGTTCCTCAATCTTGCCGTAGGTGTTATACAGGACTTCCTTCACATGCACGAGGGACTCGCCGCTGGTGCGGTTCATCACAATGTCGAAGATGGACTTCTCGGCATGGTTCATGATTTCCTGTAGGGGATTCTGCTGACTGTAGCACTCCTGAGAAATGGCTTGGGATGCGGTGATGAGTCTGCGCAGGGTGCTCTTTTCCGCCACCAGGTTGATGTACGCCTTGACGTTGGCCGTGGTGGGCACGTACTGGCTGAGTTCCAGCAGATACGCCGTGCCGCCCACGCCTTCAAGGGTGCCCCGGCGGCTCAGCTCGCTATCCGTGGTGATGATATCCACGGGGCTCTGCTCCCGGTACAGGCTCAGCATGCAGTCGAAAAGTTCCCGGTGAGCGGGCTGATAGAAATCCTCCGGCTGAAGGCGTTCTGCCGCCTGCATCACGGCATTGCTGTCCTGCAGCATGGCACCCAGCACCGAGCGTTCTGCCTCCACGCTGTTCGGCGGCGTTACACCGCGAAGTTCACTCACCCGCTCACCTCCTCAGGAAAATCATTTGAAAACAATTACTTCGTAACCGGCACCACGTGCAGGGTCATGGGGGTGGTGACACCGCTGTAGAGCCACACGGTAATCTGCACATCGCCCACCTGGCGCACCGGTTCAGGCAGATCAATCTTGCGCTTGTCCACCTTCACGCCGTGCTGCTTCTCCAGTGCCTCAGCAATTTCTGCAGAGGTCACCGAGCCGTACAGGCGGCCCTTATCGCCGCACTTCACGGTCAGGGTCACGGTCTGACCCTTAAGCTGCTTGGCCTTTTCTTCAGCGGCGGCGCGGCGCTCTGCCTCACGGGCAGCCTCGGCGGCACGCTTCCGTTCTACTTCCTTGGTGGCACCGGCGGTTGCTTCCACGGCCCATTTCTTCGGGAACAGGAAATTGCGGGCGTAGCCGTCGGATACATTCAGAATTTCATCTTTCTTGCCGATGCCCTTCACATCAGCCAACAGGATCACTTTCATGGTGATACCTCCTTACATGCAAACGGTCTGCAATAAAGGCGTTTTCCGCCCCAACAGGCCATGAATATTCAACTTATTATATTCGATACAGGTGGAAATTGCAAGCAGAACGGCATCGGCTTTGCAATTCAGGCGTTCGGCCGGATATTGTGCTCCTCTCGCCGATGCTTCGTCCTATCAGTTTTTTCTTTACGTTCGCCCGAAATTACGATATAATACGAAGCTGTCATCCTTTTGACTTTGATCTGTAAAGGAGTGTCGCTTATGCACTTTACGAAGATGCAGGGTATCGGTAACGACTATATTTATGTCAACTGTTTTGAGGAAACGGTGCACAATCCCGCCGAATTGGCCGTGGCCATGAGCCGTCCTCACTTCGGTGTCGGAGCAGACGGTCTGGTGCTCATCGAGCCCAGCAATGTGGCAGACTTCGCCATGCGCATCTTCAACAGCGACGGCAGCGAATCCGAAATGTGCGGCAACGCTACCCGCTGCATCGGCAAGTATGTGTATGAGCGCGGCCTGACCAACAAAACCGAGCTGACGCTGATGACCGGCGGTGGCCTGAAGGTGCTCCAGCTGAAGGAGCGGGGCGGCAAGGTGCACTCCGTGCGGGTGGACATGGGCTCCCCCACGCTGACGCCCAGCAGCATTCCGGTGGATCTTCCCGGTGAGATCGTGCTGGCACACCCCATTACCGAAGGCGGCATGACCTGGCGCATTCACTGCGTTTCCATGGGCAATCCCCATTGCGTCATCTTTGTGGATGACCCTGATGATATTGACTTGCCCATGGTGGGACCCCTGCTGGAGCATCATTCCATCTTCCCCAACCGCACGAACGTGGAGTTTGTTCAGGTGATGAACCGTCAGCTGCTGCGGATGCGCGTCTGGGAGCGCGGTGCCGGCGAAACCATGGCCTGCGGTACCGGTGCCTGCGCTGCACTGGTTGCCTCTGTGCTGACAGGACGCGCCAACCGTGACGCAGTGGTGCGTCTGCCCGGCGGCGAACTGAACCTGACCTGGTCTCCCGATGACAATCACGTGTATCAGGAAGGCCCCGCGGCATTCGTGTTTGACGGCGAGTGGCCGGACTAACGAGTCGTCAAAGTGGCTATGCCACTTTGAAGAGAATTGTGCTCGCTCACTGGTCGAACGTCAAGCCGTTCTCCCGGCCGTTCGTTCGCGTAATGAAGCGATTTCTAACGAAATCGCGCGAAAACCACCGCACAGGGGCTTCGCCCCGATGAATCGCCCCGAAGGGGCTCGCCGATTTTCGATCTAGCGTTGAAGGGCTTGCGAGCCCTCCAACTCCACCCAGAATTTGTTGATGGTCTGACTTTTTCTAAAACACCGTAGAAAGGAAGAAAGCCATGTTTCACATCAATGATCATTTTGAGAAGCTCCCGGGTTCTTACCTGTTTGCTGAAATTGCCCGCCGCGTGAAGGAATATCAGAATGCGCACCCCGATGCAGACATTATCCGCCTGGGCATCGGCGATGTGACCCAGCCCCTTGTGCCTGCCGTCATTGATGCCATGCACAAAGCTGTGGAAGAAATGGGACATCTGGAAACCTTCCATGGCTACGGCCCCGACTTCGGCTACGATTTTCTGGTAAATGCCATCCGTGAAGGCGACTATGCCAAGCGCGGCATTGACATTGCCTTTGACGAGGTCTTTATTTCCGACGGTTCCAAGTGCGATGTGGGCAACATTCAGGAGCTGTTCAGCGAAGATGCTGTCATCGCCGTAACAGACCCCGTGTATCCCGTGTATGTGGACAGCAACGCCATGGCAGGCCGCGCCGGTGACTACGTGGATAATCACTGGACACGGCTGTGCTACCTCCCCTGCAATGCAGAAAACGGCTTCGTGCCGCCCCTGCCTGACCGGGAAGTGGACGTCATCTACCTGTGCTACCCCAACAATCCCACCGGCACCGTGCTGACCCGTGAGCAGCTGAAGCCTTTCGTGGACTGGGCAAGAGAGCATCATGCCATCATCATCTACGATGCGGCTTACCGTGCCTACGTCACCACCCCCGATATTCCCTTGAGCATTTATGAAATCGAAGGCGCCCGGGAGGTTGCCATTGAGTGCAACTCCTTCAGCAAGACCGCCGGTTTCACAGGAACGCGTTGCGCCTATACCGTTATCCCCCACGAAGTGTGCGGCCTGAATGCTCAGGGTAAGCCCGTTTCCCTGAACGCCATGTGGAAGCGCCGCATGGCCACCAAGTTCAATGGTGTCAGCTACCCCGTGCAGCGCGGCGCGGCCGCTGTGTACACCCCCGAAGGTCAGGAGCAGATCAAGGCGGTGATCGCCTCCTATATGGAGAACGCTCACCTGATCCGTGAGTCCCTGACCGCGTGCGGATTCACTGTTTTCGGCGGCGTGGATGCACCCTACATCTGGCTGAAGGTTCCCGACGGCATGACCAGCTGGGCGTTCTTTGACCAGCTGCTGGATCGCTGCCGCATTGTGGGTACCCCCGGCGCCGGCTTTGGTCCCAGCGGCGAAGGCTACTTCCGCCTGACGGCCTTCAACACCTACGAGCTGACCCAAAAGGCCATGAAGCGCATCGCCGCTACCAAGTGGTAATCCCCCATTTTGTTTTTATCGTGAGGAAACAATTTTGAAGATTCGAATCACTGCCGATACCACCTGTGACCTTCCCAAGGATTTGTGCGAGAAATACCATGTGGCGCTGTCCCCCTTGACCGTGCTGGTGAATGATGTCCCCCACCATGACGGCGTTGACGTGACGCCCGAAGATCTTTTCCACGCCGTTGAAAATGGCGGCACGGTGAAGACGGCCGCCGTGAATGCCTATGAGTACGAGGAATTTTTCCGTGAGAATCTCAACGGTTATGATGCCTTGATTCACCTGAACATCGGCAGTAAGTTTTCTGCCTGCCACACCAATGCCCTGCAGGCGGCTAAGAAGTTTCCCAATGTCCATGTGGTGGATACGGGTAGCCTGACCGTCGGCCAATCCGTGCTCATCCTGGATGCCGTAGAGATGATCGAGCGCGGCATGGACGCTTCCGCCATTGCGGAGGAACTGCGCCGGAGCACCAATCTGATCGACGTCAGCTTTGTGGTCAATACCATCGACTATCTGTACCGCGGCGGACGTTGCTCCGGTGTGGAAGCCGTGGGCGCCAAGCTGCTGCGCATCCATCCCTGCATCGAGCTGACGGACGGCAAACTGCATGTGGGCAAGAAGTATCGCGGCTCCCTGGAGCATTGCCTGGAGCATTATGTGCTGGACCGCCTGGAAGATAAGGAGAATATCGATTTCTCCCGCGTGTTCCTGGTGCACGCTTCCTGCTCTCAGAAGATTCTCGATCATACCATCGTCCTGCTGAAGGAGCATGGTTCTTTCCAGGACACGTACTTTGCCGTGGCCGGCAGTACCATCTGCACTCACTGCGGCCCCGGCACACTGGGCGTTGTCTTCAAGCGAAAGATGCCCAAGGCATAATGTTAGATGAAAGGAGCGCTGCTGCATGAGCCACTCTCGAAAGCCTTCCCCTGCTACCATCATCGGCTATATCGTGCTGGCCGCGCTGGTCATCACCGCCATTGTGCTTGGGGTCAATGTGATTCAGCTGGCCAACCTGACCACCATTGAGGCCAATACCACCCCGACGCCAGAGCCCGAAGCGGGCAACATCATGCAAGTCACGCTTGACCCCAACGAGCCCACGGCCGAGCCGGTGCTCCGTGTCGGCTCCACCGGCGACGAGGTCACGGAACTGCAGACCCGCCTGAAAGAGCTTGGCTACTACAGCGGTGATGTGGATGGCCAATACGGCAACGGTACCAAGGAAGCCGTTCGTCTGTTCCAGCAGCAAAACGGGCTGGACGCTGACGGGCTTTTCGGCGGTGACACCCGCAGTGCCCTCTTTGCTGAAGATGCCCAGGCCTATGTTGCCCCCACCGATACTCCTGCCCCGGAAGATACTGCAACGATCGCCCCCGAAGACGGGACGGTCGTTTCTTTCGATGCAGAAGATGAAGTCATTTTGGAAGAAGACACTGCCGACAAAAGCGATATGCCCCTGCTGGTGAACGCAGATCATCTGCTGGATGAAGACTACGAACCCGACGACCTGGTGAACATGACGGAATACTGCGATAGCTCTGTGGTGAAGATCAAGGCCAACGGCATTGACGGTCAGCGCATCGCCGTGGATGCGCTCATGGAAATGCTCCGCGCCGCCGAGGCAGAGGGCATCTCCAACTGGCAGGTCAGTGCAGGATACCGCTCCATCAGCTATCAGCAGAAACTGCTGGATAATAAGATTTACGAATATCGTCAGCAAGGAAAGAGTGCCTCTGCCGCGCGGTCGGCCGCGCTGAAATTGGTGGCACTTCCCCGCGCCAGTGAGCATCATACGGGATTGGCTTTTGATATTACGGTACCCGGAAAATCATTTAAGGGAACGAAGCAGTGTACCTGGCTGGCGGAACATTGCTGGGAGTATGGGTTTATTATTCGGTATACGGAAGAGAAGGAAAGTATTACGGGGATCACGGCAGAACCGTGGCATATTCGGTATGTGGGGGTCAGCCATGCGATTATTATGCGGGATGAGGATCTCTGTCTGGAAGAGTATGTTGAAAAGTATGGGGAATAAAAAATGGGTCAAGGGATGAAGTCCCTTGCAGGGTCCAGGGGCGGCGCCCCTGGTGGGGTGTGGGGCAAAGCCCCCATAAATCGATACCCATATTGCCGAAAATGCGGTCAACTCTTTCTGACGAGCGCTGAACAGCGAAGCGTTTTCAGCG
>CAVBFK010000021.1:0-15457 GCA_963594395.1 Lachnospiraceae bacterium | reverse complement strand
TCCGTGCGCCCCGGCAGCTACCGCAAAAACGGCCGGGAGAACGCATCGACCCTGCTGAAGCTTTGTGAGCGCTACGGCACCAAGGTGCTGGTCAGCAGTGATGCTCACGTGGAAAGCGACATCCGCCGCCACCGCTACGCCCTTGAGTTGCTGGAAAGCCTGCACTTCCCGGAAGAATTGGTGGTCAATCGCTCCGTCGAGGCACTAATGGAAGCATTTAAGGAAAAGAATGAACTGTTTGGAAAGTAAATGAAGGCATGATGACGAGAAAGGTGGCATACCTTGGATGTTCCCCGCTGTGCACGGCATGGCGGGGATTTTCGTCTATTTCCTGTCCTGCACAGCAAATGTGTTGCTTTTTCTTCATATTCTATATTACAATATTACAATAATCGTAGATCCAATCGTTGCAAATAGCCGCATTCCGACCAGCCGTGTGCTCATCAACTGCATACCTTTCAGGAAGGAGCGCTACCATAATGAAGCGAACGTTTTCTCTGCTGTTGACGCTTTGCCTGCTGCTCGCATCGATCCCGATGGTGCAGGCCACCGAATGCCCCAACGGCGGCGTTCATGAAATCACGGCAGACGGCACCTACACGGTTACCATCTCCGAGCCGACCTGTACAGAAGCCGGGGTAGCGGTCTACACCTGCACCCGTTGCGGTTTAATCGAGGTTGATGAAGGAGAAAAGGCCGCGGCAGAAGCCACGCCGATTCCGGATGCCTACGGCACGGTCAGTGAAGACGGCGCTCTCACCGACCTGACGCTTACCAGCGCCATCAAGCAGGCAGGCGGCGGCTATTCCCTCAGGCGGGAGGAAGCCACGCTGGAAAGCATCACGCTGGCATCCGAAAAGGATCCTGAAAACGCATGGATGCGGCTGACGGCCTCCGAGCCTGCCAAGCAGCTGGGCATGCAGGCAAGCTATATCGGCAATCAAATCACCCTGACGCTGACTGAAAACGATCAGGAGCTGACCATTACTGAAGTTGTCGCTTGTGTGCCTCGATTGCGATGAAACCATCAAAAGTACCCAATTCTATGTTGGCATCAACCGTCTGGAAGCGGCTATGGAGACCGATCAATTCAGCGATAAACTGGAGAAATTAACCGGCGGTCAGACGCTTCCGATCTGCCCGTCCAATGTCCCCTTCTATTTCTCCGAAGAATATGTTCAAGGTCAATAACCTTTCCCCGGGCGGCGTTCCATATCGGCGCCGCCCGGTTTTTTTGACCGCGAGAGTTTTCCTTTCCAAATTCTTCATCTTGCAACTCATCAAAAATTATGCTATGCTTACGGGTGCGCTTGCGACTACATTCGCTATGTGCACTGACGGGCACACTTCAACTTCTTTGGTGTCCGCAGTAAAGTTCATCGGCCTGTTGAGCCGGAAAGGATGGTCCCTATGGACAAGAAGCTTGTTTCTGCACCCTCTGAAAACCTCCCCGTGATGAAGAAGCTCTTCACCACACGTTCCCTGTGCCTGAGCGCAATCATCGCAGCCCTGTATGCTGTGCTGACCATGTTCCTGCCTGCACTGAGCTACGGCGCATGGCAGTGCCGCGTTTCTGAGGCACTGACGGTATTGCCCATCGTACTGCCCCAGGCAATTCCCGGTCTGTTTGTGGGCTGCCTGGTATCGAATCTGCTCAGCCCCGTGGGCGCCGCTGATGTGATCTTCGGTTCCCTGGCAACGCTGTTGGCCGCCGTCGGCACGTACGCTCTGCGCCGCAATCGTTATCTGGCCGCCGCTTGCCCCGTGCTGGCCAACGGCATTATCGTTGGCGGCATGCTGTCCATCGTCTATGCAATGCCGCTGTGGCTGACCATGCTGCAGGTTGCCGCCGGTGAGCTGCTGGCTGTGATCGTTGGTCTGATTCTCCTGCGCGCTATGAAGAACGTTGACTTTTCCAAGTTCCAGTAAGAGCAATCGCATTGAGCTGAACATCTTCAAGGGTCATGAAGTGCCGAACGCCTTCATGGCTCTTTTTTTCTTGAATCCGTTTCTTTCCCGTTTTCCGTTTGAATTCCCGCCGAATTGTTACCGGGTTGTAAACTTACCGTACTTTTTTCTTGATTTCCTTCACAAGCACCGCCATCCTGTGGTATAATGCCAGAATGGAATGTTATGAAAACTCGACATTCCTGTTTGCTAATGGATTTCATAGGAGGATCGGCATGGATTCTTGCGTTATTCTCGCCTCTGCTTCGCCCCGCCGGCGTGAGCTCATGGGCTTTACCGGGATTGATTTTATCGTTGACACGACCGATGTAGATGAAACCTGCACGCTTCCCGCCAAGGAGGCGGTGCTGGAGATTTCCCGCCGCAAAGCCGTTGCAGCGGCAAAGAAGCATCCGGGTTGTGTCATCGTTGCATCAGACACGCTGGTCTCCGTGAATGATATCCCGCTGGGCAAGCCTCATGATGAGGATGCCGCTTTCCGCATGCTGCAGATGCTCCGCGGTCACTGGCACCAGGTCTACACAGGCGTAACCTGCGTGGATGCGCAAGGCTTCCTGCACTGCGGTGAAAGCCATGCCGATGTCCGTTTTTGTGATGATATGACCGATGAGGAGATTCGCCGCTACATCGCCACAGGCGAGCCCATGGACAAGGCCGGTGCCTATGCCCTGCAGGGTATTGCCGGCATGTGGGTGGAAGAGGTTCGCGGCAACACGTCTGCCATTATCGGTCTTCCCCTGCCCCTTCTGCGCAGACTGCTGGCAGAGTGCGGCATATCGGTTCTTCCCTGATTTTCCGCGCACCTTTGCATTGAAATAAAGGAGGGCTTTCATGGCCTTTTTTGCACCTGATATCGGCATTGACCTCGGTACCTCCAACACCATGGTTTATGTCCGCGGACGCGGCATTGTGATTAGTGAACCCACCCTCGTAGCCGCCGATGCGAACAAGCGCAATCTGGTTCGCGCCGTCGGTGATGAAGCCGTCTACCTGCGCGGCCGTACCACCGCATCCATCAACGTTGTTCAGCCCATCCGCGCCGGCGCCATTGTGGACTTTGACATGGCAGAAGTGCTGATCCGCTATTTTATCCGCAAAGCCATTGGCGTCAGCCACGTCTTCAAGCCCAAGGTTGTCATCGCCGTTCCCTGCACGCTGGACGCTGTAGCTCGCAAAGCCGTGGAGGAAGCGGCTCAGGTGGCCGGTGCCAAGCACGTGTATCTGGTGGACAAGCCTTTCGCCGCGGCCATCGGCTCCGGTCTTCCCGTGTATGAGCCCGTGGGCAGCATGGTGGTGGACATCGGCGGCGGCACGACCGACGCGGCCATTGTCTCTCTGGGCGGCCTGTGGTGGCACAGTCCATTCAGGTAGGCGGCGCCAAAATGGATGAAGCCGTGAAGAGCTACATTCAGCGCGAATCTGACCTGAAGATTGCCCTAAGCACGGCAGAAAACGTGAAGATTGACCTGGGTTCTGCCATTAAGATGAACGAATCCCGCAAGGTGCACATTCGCGGCCGCGACTCCCAAGGCCGGTCTGCCCGCGATATCGAATTCACTGCCGGTGAATGCTACGAAGCCCTGCGGGAGCCCTGTGCCGCGATTCTTGCCTCCATCAAGTGGGTGCTGGAGCGCACGCCTCCCGAACTGGCGGCAGACATCATGCGCAGCGGCATTCACCTGACCGGCGGCGGATCTCAGCTGGCGGCCATGGATCGCTACATTGCCAACGAGCTGGGCATTCCCGTGCTGCTGGCCAAGGAGCCTACCGACTGCACCATTCTGGGTCTGGGCTACCTGGTGGAAAACATCCAGCTGATTGCCGGCATCGGCCGCAGCAATGACGCACAGTAATCCCTTTCCGTGAAAAGCGAGGTGAAGTACAGCATGGCCAGACGCAGGCCGCAAACTTCTGACACAACCAATGAAAAGCAGAAGCAGTACCCTGATTATGATGACTTCCTTTATGATGATTTGCAGGAGGACAATCAGGTAGAACGTTCCGATCCTTTCCAGGATAAAAAAACATCCGGTGAGGGACGAAACCGTGTTGCCCCCATGCAGCAGCGCCGCAAGCGCCGATGGTACGACGTGCTTGCCAGAGACGTGGATCCTTCTGAAGAGGAGGAAGACACCTTTGAGGAGGTGCATGACACAACCTCTGATGACGGTGATTCCGAATCCGACACGCCGGAAGAGGCGCTGGCCAAGCTGTCCCGCAGTCAGGAAGCCCGCGCCCCCAAAGCACGGAAAAAGCCCGTGAAGAAGAGCGCTGAGGATGAAGACGACATCGCCGATGATGCTTCTGACCGCACTTCTGACGATGATGCAGAAGAGACCGAGAGCACCGAGGATGATGAAGAGGCCATCAAGCGGGCCGAAAAGGCTTCCCGCTTTGCCAGAAAGCAGAAGCGTGAGCGAACCGTCCGTGCCGGCGCAGAGGAGAAGAAGAAGCTCCGTGCCCGCCGCCGCTTGGGTGTTATCGTGATCACCATTCTGATCACAGCCGTGCTGGGATGCATGTTCTTTGCCCGCGTTACCGGGTACGATATTCTCAGCACACCCGAAAACGGCATCAGCACGGTGCTGACACCTGTGCAGAGTCTTTTCTCTTCCATTGTAGACAGTGTGGTAGATTATCTGCAGACGCTGAAGGTCCGCGCCAACCTGGAAACGGAGTACAACAACCTCCGTGCTGAAAACGAGGAGCTGACCTACCAGGCCATGCTGGTGGAAGAGCTTCAAACCCAGCTGTCCCAGTACGAGGACATGTACGACGAGGTCAGCGCCAACAGCAACATGAACCCCATCGTCTGCCAGGTCATTGACCGCAGTGATACCAACTACTTTGCAACCTTTGTGATTAACAAAGGCAGCCGCGACGGCATTGAAGACTACATGGCTGTAACCATGTCCGGTGCACTGGTGGGCTACACGGAAAACGTGAAGGAATCCACCAGCACGGTTCGCTGCATTATCGACAGCGAGGCTTCCATTGCTGCCTTGATCCAGTCCAGCCGCGACCAGGGCACCATCAAGGGCACCTTGGGCGTCGACGGTACGTACCTGTGCCGCATGTATTATCTGTCTGAGGATCATCTGCCCCGCCCCGGCGACACCGTGGTCACCTCCGGCGTCGGCATGTCCTTCCCCAAGGGCATTCCCATCGGCACCGTTCGTGAGAGTACCCGCGGCATGGAATCCAACAAGCAGTACATCGTGGTGGAACCTCTGGTGGACTTTGAGCACATCGAGTACGTCATCGTGCTCCGCTACCAGCCCGCCGCAGAGGCCGTCACAGGCCGTGAAAGTTCCAGCGTCACTTCCGACTTTGTGGCACTGGAAACGGCACGTCCCTACCCCACACTGCGTATCAGCTCCAGCAACTTTGTCACAGCCGCCCCGGCTGAAGCGGACACAGAGGAAGAAGAGGTAACACCCTCTCCTACGCCGACGGAAACGCCGTCTCCCACCCCTGCGCCGACAGATACGCCCAAGCCGACGGAAACCGTGCCGGTGTACGAGTATCAGCTGGTGTCCTCCGGCCCCACGGCAACCCCCACAGCATCGCCTACTCCCTCTCCCACGCCTTATATCACGCTGAATCCCGGTGATATGACCTATGAGGAGGACGACTAAGGTGGCACGCAAAACCTTCTCAGAACGCATGCACGGCTTGTGGCGGTATCTGTGCGAGATTTTCCGTGCCATGCGGCGGTTGCTCAGGTATTTCCTGATCATCTTGCTGAGCTACCTGATCCAGAGTTGCATCATGCCGTACTTGAAAATTGACGGCGTGACGCCCAGCATGCTCTTTGCGGTAACCGGCATCATAACGGTTTGCTACGGCAAGCTGCGCGCCTACTGGACGGGAGCGCTTTACGGCATCATCCTTGAAATCACCAAGCCGCCCGTCACCTACATGAATCTGCTGCTGTACCCCATTGCCGCTTCTTTCTGCAGCGTCTTTTTCGCTGATAAGAGCGACAAACAGCTGGAGACCGAGCGCAGTTTGAACAAGTCTGCCCGAAACGGCAACGTCTATGTGCGCTCCACCCTTTGTGCAGGCATGAACACCCTGCTGTACGAGATTGTGAATGTCACGTACATCTACCTGGGCGGTACGGAACTGACGGTGGATCACTTCATCCGCAGCGGTGTGGACATTCTGACCACCATGGTGCTGGCACTTTTGCTGACGCCCCTGCTGCGTCACTACATGGGTTTCACCCTTCGCCCCACCGAAGACAGAACCGTCAAGGGCCGCTACCTCGTTTCCTGATCCCCAGCGGAAAAATCCGCTTTCGGATAAAGGCAGATTGCTTGTCAGCCAGCTGACGGCAACCTGCCGCGCTCATCAGGCAGGCTTTGCCCGCTTTGATGAGGTCTCCCGTGCCGCTCCCGGTGGCAGGCCGCGGTACGGTGCCAACATTTTTCCCCAGGCAAGCTGTCTTCAAGCTTGCCCCCTAGCCATCGCGCCGACAGAAGCATTCCCATCAGGCGCTGAAAGGAGAAAAAGGGTTGAACAGTTTCAACAATTCCGATCATCCTGTCAAATGGCGCTACCTTGTGTTCATCTTCATCCTGCTGGCCATGTTCGGCTACCTGCTGTCCGGCTTGGTTAACCTGCAGCTGACGAACAGTGAAGAATACGCCGAGAAATCCGAGAGCCGCCGAACGAAGACCATTACCCTGCGCGGCAAACGCGGAAGCATCATTGACTCCGAGTCTGTGACCCTGGCAGAAGACGAGTACATCTACAACGTCACCTTCTACAAGGATGCTTCCCAGAACACCCGCGCTGAGTATGCGTCCTTCACCAACTCGATTATCGATACCATCGATATCATTGAGAAGAACGGCGGCAGTATCGCGGTGGATTTCGTGATTGCCCGGAATGAGGAAACCGGCGAGTGGGAGTTTGCCTTCGGCTCCGGCGTTTCCGATTCCGTACTGCAGAAGCGTGAAACCCAGTGGCGCTCCAATCTTTATTTGACCAGCACCACCAAGTATGATACGGCTGAAAAGTGCATCGAAGCGCTGAAGAAGCGCTACCGCATGGCCTCTACGGAGGAAGAGGCGGCTGCCCTGAAGGCCGAGGAGGAAGCCGCCGGCAACAGCGAGGTTGACGTCTACGTGGTCGACGAAGAAACCATGCTGAAGGTGCTGGCCATCTACTCCGAAATGCAGATGAACGTTTTCAACTCTCAGCCCATCGTCATTGCAAAGAACGTGGCATATGAAACGGTCATCGAGGTGGAGACCCGCTCCATGGTGCTCTCCGGCATGGAAATTGCCGTGGGTACCCAGCGTGTGTATCCCCGTAGCACCCTGGCCGCACAGGTCATCGGCTACATCGGCGCTATCCCCAGCCAAAGCACGTGGGAAACGCTGAAGGCCAAGGGCTACTCCTACAGCGACACCATCGGCCGCGACGGCATCGAGTCTTCCATGGAAGACTGGCTGACGCAGAACTCTTCTCAGCGCCAGGGCAGCCGTGTGGTGGAACGCGACAACTATTCCAAGATCGTTCGCGAATTGAGCTACACGGAGCCTCAGGACGGCAACACGGTAAAGCTTACGCTGAACGCTGCTTACCAGCAGCAGGCCGAGCGTGCCATTGCCGACAACGTGAACAACACCCGTGACAAGCAGGAAGAACTGATGGTTTCCGACAGCTGGCTGGAAACCAACAAGACCGATATCGCCAACCGCGACTGGGACAAGTATCCCATGGAACTGGCTGAGCACGGTTGTATGATCGTGCTGGACATGCAGGACCGCGTGCTGGCCATGGCCAACTACCCCACCTATGACCTGAACGCACTGGTCGCCGGCGGTTCGGATGCTGTTGCCATCCTGTCTGACGAACGCAACCTGCTGCTGAACTACGGCATTCATGCCCGCGGAACGCCAGGCTCCATTTTCAAGATGGTTACGGCCTACGGCGCGCTGAACGAGGGCGAGCTGAAGGTCAACGAGCGCATTACCGATAACGGCTACTACACCAAGTACAACACGGACCTTTCCACGGCACCTAAGTGCTGGATTGGTGCCAACTACCGCTGGAAGCACGCCAACCAGACGATTGTTGACGGTCTGTCCAACTCCTGCAATTACTTCTTCTATGAACTGGGCAGCCGCCTGGGCGAAGATCGCCTGTACCGCTACGCTTCCCTGTTCGGCCTGACCAGCAAGACCGGCATTGACCTGCCCGGCGAGGTTCGCAGCGTGGTCGGCAGTCAGAACACCCTGTACGATCCCACCAAGCCTGTGAACGAATCCAACCAGGATACGTCCCTGCCTATCATCGTGTACAACGCCATCAAGAAGCACCTGAAGAACTGCGGTGCAAGCCGCGGCCTGGAGTATGATGATGAGCGTCTGAGCACCTGCGCCAAGCGCCTGATGGACATGGCCGTGAATTACGATGAAAGCTACTGGCTGGACAACATGCGTACCATCCTGATGGAAGAACTGAACATGACCAAAGAAATGGTCTACTTGCAAGCCGTCATCGGTGATACGTACAACTACATGAACGATATTAAATGGGGCGGCGGCCAGACCATTCTGACAGCTATCGGTCAGTCCGTGACCACGGTAACGCCTATCGCCATCGCCCGCTACGTTGCCGCCCTGGCCAACGGCGGATACGTCTACAACGTGTCCATCATTGACTCCATCATCTCCCCGGACGGCGAAGTGCTCAGTCAGCGTGAACCGACCCTCATAACACAACTGGAAAATGCCGACGAATATCTGCCTTACATCAAGGAAGGCATGAAACGAGTGGTTGACGAATCCGGTACTGCATCCAAGTACTTCTCCGGCTGGGAATACCTCGACGAGATCTGTGCAAAAACGGGTACGGCTCAGGTTACCGCCATTGACTTGGAAAACAACGGCTGGTTCGTTGCCTTCGCCCCCTATGAGAATCCTGAGATCGCCATTGCGGTATTCATACCCCACGGATACTCAGGCGGTGAGTCATCACTGGCGGCGAAGGAGTTCATTGACTGGTACATGAAGCAGAAAGATCTGCGAACAACGGATTACACATTGCCATCCGGCAACTCGTTGGCACCTTAATCCCTTAAAGGAGAACAAACATGGGTAAAGCATGGATGATCGCCTCCGGTAAAGGAGGCGTGGGCAAGAGCACCATTACGGCCGGATTGGCCGTAGCTCTTGCCCGTGCAGAGCGCAAAGTTTGCATTGTGGATGCAGACATTGGTTTGCGGGATCAGGACGTGATTCTCGGGGTAGAAAACCGTGTTGTCTATGATCTGCTGGATGTTTGTGCTGACCGCTGTCCCCTGCCCCAGGCATTGATTGATCACCCGGAGGAGAATTCCCTGTATCTGCTTCCTGCGGCGCAGTTTGCCCGCTCGAAGGATGTAGACGGCAAGGCGCTCCGCAAGGTGATCCGTCAGCTGAAGAGCCGCTTCGATACGGTCTTAATCGACTGCCCTGCCGGCATTGAGCGCGGACTGCGCAGCATTATGCATGCTGAAACAGAAGAGAGCATCCTCATCTGCACCCCCGATGATGTATGCATCCGGGACGTTGACCGCACCAGTGCACTGATGACGGAGAAGCAATCCCGCCGTCCGCAGCTGATTGTGAATCGACTGAACGCATCCCTCATCGAGTCAGGCGAGATGTACTCCGCGCAGACGGTTGCACAGACGCTGGATCTTTCCCTGCTGGGCGAGGTTCCCGAAGATCCCATTGTATACCGTGCCCTGCTGAAGCGCATTCCGCTCATGGATTGCCGTTGCGAGGCTACCGAAGCGCTGACGCGCATTTCTCACCGCATGGTCGGCATCGAGGAACCGCTTCCCGGCTACGGCACCCGTCATGTTTCCTTCTTGCGTCGTCTCTTCCGCCGCAAGCCCCAGGAGGTGGAATTGATTGATCGTTGAAAACAGGCGTACGCGTGCCCACGTGGACGTACCCCTGATTGTGATGGTTTTCGCCCTGGCGATTTTCGGTGTGCTGGCGGTGAGCGTTGCCACCTACAGCACCGATTCAACCTCGGATACCTCACTGCTGAACCACATTGTGGAATCTTCCTATGCGGTTCGGCAATGCATCTTCCTCATGATCGCCCCTATCATTCTGATCGTGATCATGAATTTCCCCTACGACCTACTGCGGCGCATTACGCCCCTGCTGTACTACGGCGGAACGCTGCTGGTTGCCGTTGTGTGGGTCTTCAACCGTGCATCCGGCGTGAAAGCTTGGCTGGACATCATTTGGGGCTACACCATTCAGCCTTCAGAGTTCGTGAAACTATCCATGATCCTGATGCTGGCGAAGCGGCTTGCCCGCAGTGAGCGGCCCATGAGCACCTTCAAAGATTTTATTGAGATCATGCTCATGGCCGGCGTACCTTGTCTCGTTATTCTGGGTTCCGGCGAAATGGGCTCTTTGCTGGTGATTGTGTTCCTGTTTGCCGTGATGCTGTACTTCGCCAATGTGGACATGCGCATTCTACTGTCCCTGGCGGCAGTAGCCATCCTGGGCATTCTGGCGCTATACGGCATCATGGTGGCAACTGGATCGGACAGCTACCGTCTGCAGCGTATTCTGGCCTTTATGAACCCTGATCTGTATTCCAGCGACGACGCCTACCAGATGCTGCAGAGCCAGACCGCCATTGGTTCCGGCGGATTAACGGGCATCGGCATGTTTGTGGATGGCTCCCTGTCCCAGCTGAACTACGTGCCTGCTGACTGGACGGACTTCATCTTTGCCACCATCGGCGAAGCATGGGGCTTTGTGGGATGCTCCACGATTCTGCTGGTTTACCTGCTGATCATCCTGCGCATTCTGTATCTGGCACGGTACACCCGCGACCGGTTCGGCATGCTGGTGATTATCGGCGTGATGGGCATGCTGCTGTTCCACGTATTTGAGAACATCGGCATGACGCTGGGGCTGATGCCCATTACAGGCATCCCGCTTCCCTTCCTGAGCTACGGCGGCTCCAACATGGTGACAAACATGGGCGGTATTGCCCTGGTGCTGAACGTCACCAAGAACCGCAGTCTGTCTCACTCCGTGGTAACGCCCCAGACCACCACAAACTACTACCGCTTCGGACGGAAGTATTGACGACACATCGTTTTGCGGGAGGACGGCTTTTCTGAGAAAAGCCCCCTCCCGCACCCACCTAGAAAAGCAGAGTTTTCAGGAATAAAGAACCAGCGTCTTGTCTGCAAGGCTTGCAGATAGGACGCTGTTTTTATCAGTTTTCAGTTATCCATCAGGTGATTCAGCAGGGACTGACGATGGTTAATGAACATTTCCATCACACGGTAGCTTTCCGTATCTTCATAGGCACAGCGATGAATTTCACCATCATCAAAGCACAGGATATCTGCATCCGGCAATCCAAGAAGGATTGGCGAATGGGTGGTGATGATGAACTGCGAGCCTTGCCGGGTACAGCGCTCAATCTCCAGCAACAGTGTCAGCTGACGCTGAGGAGACAAGGCCGCCTCAGGTTCATCGAAGATATACAGGCCATTGGGGCGCAGGATGTTTCGCATCAATTTGAGAAAGCCCTCTCCATGGGATTTCATGTGATATTCTCCCGATGGATGCGCCGCGTCTGCATATTCTTCTTCCTTGGTCGCCACATTAAAGAAGCTTTCCGCCCGAAGGAAGTAGCCTGTTCTTTCCTTATGCACACCTTTGACCAGCCGGATGCCTTCTTCTAAATCCGAGTGAAACTCATGGGTGGAGAAGTTATAATTTTTCGATCCGCCTTCCGGATTAAATCCGTGATTCACCGCGATGGCTTCCATCAGGGTTGACTTGCCGCTGCCATTTTCCCCCACAAAGAAGGTCACCGGCCGCTCAAAGGCAATGTCCTCCACGTGCTGAAAGGCTGTAATATCCTGCACATAGCTTTCCGGGTCAATCGCATCCCAATCAATATGCACCCCACGGATATACAGCTGATTCACGGCGCTCCCTCCTATGTTTTTATAATTCCGCAAAGTACCGCAGCAGATTCTTGCCTGCTACGCCTTCAACAGCTTCTTCCGAGTAGCCGCGATTTCGGAGCTCGGTCAGCAGATTCGGCACCTGAGAAGGGTCTTCCAGGCCGTCAGGAGCCACTTCGATGCCATCGAAGTCCGAACCGAAGCCAACAATCTTCTCGCCGCCCAGCTGGCAGATATGGTCGATATGCTCTGCCACGCGCTTCACATCCGCCTTGCCATCGTCCGAAAGGAAGTAGGGATAGAAGTTCACGCCGACATAGCCGCCGTTGCGGATGAGCAGACGAATCTGGTCGTCCGTCAGGTTGCGGGGATGGTCGCAAAGTGCCTTGCAGCAGCTGTGGGATGCCAACGGCGCGTGATTCGTCTTCGCGAAGATATCATAGAAGCCTGCTTCATTCAGGTGAGAGGTATCCACCGCCATCTTGACCCGCTGCATTTCCTTGACCACGGCGATGCCGTACTCGGTCAGGCCGCGCTTGTCGCCTGTTTTGGCGGGATAGCCCAGGCGGTTGTCATTATTCCACAAGAGGGCCGCCATGCGAACGCCCTTCTGCCGCCATGCTTCCACAGTGGACAGATCCTTCTCGAAAACCTCGCCGCCCTCGATGGACAGCATGAAGGAATTCTCGCCTTCCTTGGCATTTGCAGGATCATCAACCTGCTTCAGTCCTGCCGCAAGGCATGCGGGCACTTGCGCCATTTCAGCCTCCACAATGCCTTCATAATCCCCTTGATTGCCGTGGCGGCCCGTCCACAGGGCGAAGGTCTGCAAGGTAATGCCGCCCTTGCGCAGGCGCTCCGGCGTAATCATGGGGTTCTTTTCATGGGTCACACCCAGCGCATAAAGGGTATCCGAATGGGTATCTGCAATGAACATCGTTTCGTCCTTCTTCCTCAATACCATTCAATTTCCGCAATGCCCTTGGAAGGGGTCAGGTCATACAGAATGCGGCGCACCTTGGGGCTTGCCTCGCGGATGGACTGGCATGCACGCTCCAGCACGTCATAAGACACGCGGGACGCAATGGCAGACGAGCCGTCCACCGCCTGCACCGCACGGAGAATAATCACGTAAGGCTGATCCTTCTGCCCTGCCGGATCTTCCGCCAAGGTAGCAAAATACTTCCACAACCGGCGATTCTGGCCGGTTTGGCGGAGCTCATTGCGGAACAGTGCATCTGCCTGGCGCAAAATGGTCAGCTTTTCATCCGTGACCTCGCCGAAAATACGCAATGCAAGGCCGCTTCCCGGGAACGGCTGACGGTTAATCATCCACGATGCCAGACCGATCTCCTCTGCCAAATCGCGAACCTCGTTCTTAAACAGCTCACGAACAGGTGCCACAATATGCACGCCATCAATGACGGTAGGTTCAGGAACGGGCAGACCGTGACTCAGGCTATCGCTGTAATTGGTGCCTTCGAGAATCAGCTTCACATTGGGCACCGCCGCCACTTCCTCTTCCAGCACCGTGCGAAGGAGATTCGACACCACCCGCTCTTTTTCCGAAGCATCCGTTACGCCGCGAAGAGCGGCCAGGAATCGCTCTGAAGCATCCACCCGCTTGAAATTCAAGCCCATGGTGTCCTGGAAGTAGGTTGCCACCCGATCCCCTTCTTCTGCCCGAAGAAGGCCTGTATCCACAAACACGCAATGAAGGCGGTGCCCCAGCACCATGTTGCCGATAACCGCGCAAACGCCGCTGTCCACGCCGCCGGAAAGGGCGCAAATCGCCTCGCCGTCTCCGGCGCATTCTTCGATCTCGCGCCGTGCCTGCTCAATGACCAGTCCGGTTTCCCACCAGGGATCACAGCCGCAGACCGTAACGCAGAAATTTCGCAGCAGGGTCACGCCGTCAGGATCATTCTGCTCCACGCAGAAGGAAAGCCCGTAGGTCTTGCTTTCCGCCATGCAGAAGCCCAGAATGCCTTCCTCTGCCTGTGCCACAGCCGTAGCGCCCTTAGGAAGATTCATCGTGCGAAGCGCCGGGAAATAACGCTCCCCGTCTTCCACGTCTGCAAAGGCCGGATCTTCCCCCGCATAGTGCACCTGTGCCACCTTCGGTTCCGAAGCCTTCTCGCCCAGGGTTCCCCCCAGGAAGACGCACAGGCTCAGCGCCGCATCCCCCATGGCAAGCAGCGGCAGGCCGCTATCCAGCAAAGCGGCATAGCTCGGATTTTCCGTTCCCTCGCCATTGCTGTCTCCGGGGACAATAATACCTTTCGCGCCGGGCTGACGCAGATCTTTCAAAGTCTCGTCCGCCGAAAGCACCCGGCAATAAATATGTTCAGCGCGCAGTTTCCGCGCCACAGAGCTGCAAGCAGTATTGCTCGTATTCACGAGTACCACCCGATCCCGCATACAGCTTCCTCCTCTCCTCATTACGCTAAATGATTCGACATGCGCAGGAAAAATCCTTCTAGCCCGCCTTATGCCGTACATTTGCGAAGAAAATCGCAATTTCCAGTGAGAAAGTTCGTGTTTTCCCTTGAAAAAAGCCATTTTATCCTTTATAATAGTCGTGTTTGACTGGTTACCCATTATTTGATTAAAGAGGGTGTTTGCGTGCAGGATACAATCGCCCAGGAAGAAAACCGCGATGCCATCCGTCTGGAAGGGCTGTGCAAGTCCTTCGGCACCATTAAGGCAAACCATAATGTGAACCTGACGGTGCGCCGCGGAGAAATCCTTGCCCTGCTGGGCGAAAACGGCAGCGGCAAAACCACGCTGATGAATACGCTCAGCGGCATCTACAAGCCCGACAGCGGCCGTATTTTCATCAACGGAAAGAATGTGTCCATCCGCAGCCCGAAGGAAGCCATTGACCTGGGCATCGGCATGATTCATCAGCACTTTAAGCTGGTAGACGTCATGACTGCCCGTGAGAATATTCTCCTCGGCACCGGCGGCAAGCTGGCTGTGACGCCTGAATCCCTGAAGGAGCTCTTCGGCCTGGAATGCGACCTGGACAAGAAGATCTACAACATGTCCGTTGGTGAAAAGCAGACGGTTGAGATCCTGAAGGTGCTTTCCCGCGGCGCTGACATTCTGATTCTGGACGAGCCCACCGCTGTGCTGACCCCGCAAGAAACGGAGAAACTCTTCGCCATCCTGCGGAAGATGCGCCGCGAAGGCCACGCGGTGGTTATCATCACCCACAAGCTACAGGAAGTGCTGGACATTTCTGACCGGGTGACCATCCTGCACAAGGGCGAAACAGTGGGCACGGTCATCACGCAGGAAACCACCGTGCAGGAGCTTACCGAGAAGATGGTGGGCCGCCCCGTGTCCCTTTCCATTGAACGTGAGGAGCAAGAGCCCGGCGAAACGCTGCTGGACGTTCACTCCCTATCCGTGACGGGCGCCGATGGCGTGAAGCGGCTGGATCAGGTTTCTTTCCAGCTGCACGCAGGCGAAATCCTGGGCGTGTGTGGTGTGGCCGGCAGCGGCCAAAAGGAGCTGTGCGAGGCC
>CAVBFK010000020.1:0-2138 GCA_963594395.1 Lachnospiraceae bacterium | reverse complement strand
CTTCCTACACTGAGGAAGGCACCTACACCCTGCCCGGCTATGTGTCCGGTGAGGTGATGTACTACAACAAGACCTTCTTCGAAGAGAACGGTCTGACCGTCCCCACCACTTGGGATGAGATGGTCGAAACCTGCACCAAGATCACCGAGATCACCGGCCGTCCTGCTTTCGGCTGGGACGATCCCTTCAAGACCTTCACCACCCTGATCACCCAGGCTGGCGCTGGCTACACCGATTCTCAGGGCAACATCCTCTTCGGCGGTGACAACCTGCAGATCGCTATCGACGCCATCCAGTGGTACAAGGATCAGATCGATGCCGGCATCTTCCGCACCGCTGGTGAAGACTACTACTTCTCCGGTCCCTTCGGCCGCGGCGATGTGCAGCTGTACATCGGCTCCGGTAACGAAGCTCAGTGGATCCAGTACAAGATTCCCGATGGTGTGACCATGGATTGGGCTTGCGCTCCTATCCCTCAGGGCAAGGAAGGCTGGGCTAATGTCGCAGCTGACTACTCCGAGAACTTCGTGTATGCCATCATGGACACCAACAACGACGAAGCTGCTCGTATGGCTTCTTGGCTCTTCCTGCGTTACCTGGAGCAGCCCGAGAATGTGTACGCTGTCACCACTTCCGACGCCTTCATGCCTTACCTGAAGTCCGTTGCTGAGTCCGAGGAGTGGCTGTCTGTTGCTGGCACCGCTCAGAAGGCTGAGAGCCTGCAGGCTGATGCTTTCTACACCTATGCTGGCTTCGACGGCGCATCCGCACTGCGTTCCGACGCTACCACCGCTATCCAGGAAATCCTGGTGAATGGTGCGGACGTGACGGAGACCCTGACCAATCTGGCCAATCGCTGACACTTTGCATAAAACGAGGGGAAGGCAGCGATGCTTTCCCCTTTTTTATGGAATAAAGATCAAATGAAAAGGAGTACCTACCATGGCTGAGTATTATGATCCGTGGGCTTATACCAAGACCAAGCATGGCCTGAGCGCCGACCTGGTGATTTCCGCACTGCAGAAGTGCATCCGTCGCGGTGACGAGCAGACCGCTATGCGCATGGCTTACGAGCTGTACGTGACTTCCCCCTTCCATGAAGACAAGATGTGGACCCGCCTGATGGTGATCCCGATTGAGGACATCGGCTTCGGCGATCCCAACGCTTGCGTCATCGTGAAGACCTGCAACGAGCTGCGCAAGGAATATCCCTATGGCGACGGTGACCGTCCCATCTTCTTCCTGTATGCGATCCGCTACCTGTGCCGCTGCAAGAAGGAGCGCTCCACCGACCAGATCAAGAACATCATCATGAAGGAAAACGAGAAGGGCATTGTCCCCGAAGTTCCTGAATGGACCATCGACATGCACACCAACAAGGGCCGCTTTGAGCTTGGCCGCGATGTGTTCTACTTCATGAACGAGGCTTCCCGCGTTGAGCCCCTGTGGGAAGGCTATGACGACAAGTATTGGAAGCAGCTGTACAAGATGTACGAAGAAGAAGCAGCTGAAGCCAAGAAGAACGAAGAGAAGTAATTGGTGTGGAGATTTGCGGGAGAGCGGCTTTTGTGCCAAAATCCCCCTCCCGCACCCACCCCGAAAACCATCAAAGGGAGTGATGATTCTGCGTTGAATCATTGCTCCTTTTCAATTTGCAAGTTCAACCAATATACTTGGCAGTGCATGCGAAGGGTCCATGGGCGGAGCCTTCGACTCGTAACCGAAAAGCCCTGGAATAATGAGTATTGACTCACTTGTTCCATACGGCTTGCTCGCTTATCCATCCAGAAAAAAGATTTCACTCTGCGGAGCGACCAAAGGGCTTTCCGATCGCCCTTTGGAAACCTTCGGTGCACTCCTTCTGAGAAGTATTGTTCCGAAGCTTTAAGTTTCATGATATTTTAATTTCAACGGAGAAGATATCCGAAGGAGTCCAGAGGGCGACCGGAAAGCCCTCTGGAATTCCATGTCTGCTCTCTTTCATGGAAGTAAACTGCTCTTTTGCCTATTATAAAAAGCGGAGAGAATCAGCTTCACTTGCTGTTCTCTCCGCTTCTGTTTTCATGAGGCTTTTTTCAAGGCATCCTCAAGCATCCCGCTGAGCCATCATGTCCTTCACTTTCATCAAGCGCGTGGTG
>CAVBFK010000019.1:0-11556 GCA_963594395.1 Lachnospiraceae bacterium | reverse complement strand
GAAATCCCGAAAAAAATAAAAATTTCCCCTTTACAAACCAGCACCTATGTGCTATAATATCCCTTGTTGAGGGGCATTAGCGCAGCTGGTAGCGCACAACACTGGCAGTGTTGGGGTCAGGAGTTCGAATCTCCTATGCTCCACGCAAACGACCGAGCTTGAAAAAGCTCGGTTTTTTGTTATATCAATGAAAAAAGCTGATCTTTCACATTTCCTTATAACCAATCCGCATAACCACCTCCTTCCCTGCCGCTAAATAATTATTTCACAATAACCATTTCATCTGTTATAATTTTCATAGAATCGCGAAAGCGATATCAAAAGGAGGGTGCGGAATGAGCAAGAAAATCTTGAGTTTGCTGCTTGCGGGCAGCATGCTGCTGTGCTCTGCGGCCATGGCCGAGGGCGTCAGCGGCACGTACAGCGGCGAGGGCACCGGCTACGGCGGAACCATTGCGGTGGATGTTACCCTGGCCGATAGTGTTATCACCGATATCACCGTGACCAGCAGTAACGAAACCGCCGGCATCGGCACCGTTGCCATCGACAAGCTGATCCCCGAAATGATCGAATCCCAGAGTGTCGCTGTGGACACGGTGTCCGGCGCAACCCGCGCCAGCGAAGGTCTGCTGACTGCCGTGACTGCCGCTCTTGAGGCCAGCGGTGTGGACATGACGTCTTTCCAGAAGGCTCCTGAAAAGGCAGAATCCACGGAAACCGTGGTGCAGAACCGCGACATCGTCATCGTGGGTGCAGGCCCTGCCGGCATGACGGCAGGCATCTACGCCGCTGAGGGCGGTGCAGACGTGCTGGTGCTGGAGAAGATGTCTACCGTAGGCGGCGCAGGTGCCATCAGCAGCGGCGCTACCAACTCCTACGGCTCTGAATTTGCCAAGGAAAAGGGCATCGAAGACAGCGCCGAGCAGCTGAAAGAAGACATGACCACGGCAGGCCACGGCTACAATCAGGAGGATCTGGTGGATCTGTTTATCGAGAACACCGGCGAAACCTTCGACTGGCTGGTGGATCTGGGCGTGGAGTACAGCGACCCGACCCCCAGCGAGGAACATTCCGTGAACCGTGTCTTCCTGGCCACGGGCAGCGGCGTGAGCATCACCAATGCCATCGAAAAGCGCTGTGAGGAAGCCGGCGTGGAAATCATGCTGGAGACCAAGGCCACGGAGCTGATCACGGAAGACGGCAAGGTGGTTGGCGTGAAGGCCGAGGGCAGTAACGGCACGACCTATGAAATCTACGCCGATTCCGTAGTGCTGGCTACCGGCGGCTACGGCGCCAACAGCGATCTGCTGACGGACTCCCTGGCCGCAACGCCCTATTACGGCGCGGCCTGCAGCACCGGTGACGGTCACCTGATGGCTCAGGCCGTGGGCGCCGAGCTGGTGCACATGGACTTCGGCAAGGTGTACCCCGGCGGCTGGGAATACGAGGACGGCAAGGCCAAGATTTCTCTGGGCTACACCCTGCTGGCTGTGCAGCAGGAGGGCGCCATCATCGTCAATTCCGAGGGCGTGCGTACCTTCCGCGAAGGCGGATTGAACTACGAGTTCAAGAACGCCATCAAGTCTGACAAGAACAACGTGAACTACCTGGTGCTGGACGCCGCCGCCTTCGACGTGTGGAAGACCGCTGTCAACAGCAAGCAGCGCGGCAACCTGGGCAGTGAGGAAGACATCGAGAACGCCATCGCGGCCAACGGCACCAGCAAGCCTGTGATTTATCATGCAGACACGCTGGAAGAAGTTGCGGCGCTGGCCGGCATGGACGGCGAGACCCTGAAGAGCACGGTAGAACGCTGGAATATGTTCGTTGAAAACGGTGTCGATGAAGACTTCGGCCGCACGACCCTGAGCCGCAAGATTGGCGACGGTCCCTACTATCTGATTGCCGAGAAGACCCGCTTCGCAACGACCCTTGGCGGCGTGGTCATCAACACCAACTTTGAGGTGCACACCGCTTCCGGTGACGTCATCCCCGGCCTGTACGCCATTGGTGAAATCACCTACGGCGTGAACGGCGATGACACCATCCAGGGCACGCCTCTGACCTGGGCTATCTCCTCCGGCCGGCTGGTTGGCCAGCAGCTGACGGCGAAGTAATCAAAAAGCAGGTAGCACGGAGCTGCCCGCTGTCCCCTTCCCTGAGATGATCGGGGAAGGGGAATTTTTTTACTTGTTGTTGTCATCTGCAATCGCTTTTTTCAGAAGAAGGGCACAAAACAAGCATCAAATCAGAAATTGAGAAAATGAGACAATTATATCATGCGACAGCTCATAATATGAGAAACTCACGAAAAAAGTTATGAACTTCATACTTTTTTCACGGGTTGAATGATTGACCCTTCACCTCGGTTTTTGTATAATTCTCGGCAAGAAAACCCCGAAATACACATGTTGCACACGGAAGCGCGACGAAAGGAGATGCAAGCATTGGCACGGTACATCCTTCAACGTTTGGGACAAACCTTGTTGATTCTGCTGATTGTATCGTTTATTACTTACCTGCTGATTGATTTTCTGCCCGGTGACCCTATTGCGGCTATGACCGGCGGCGAAATTTCCGGCGAGACTTACGAACGGCTGTATTATGAGCTGAACATGGATAAGCCGGTTCTTGTACGCTACATTATGTGGCTGAAGAACGCATTGTGCGGTGATTTCGGTACATCGACCAGTTACAGTAAGAGCGTGATGACGATCATCGGCGAGCGTCTTCCTGTGACGATGTATCTTTCGTTGCTGGCCTTCTTCATCAGCGTGCCGCTGGGCATCCTCTTCGGTATCATCAGTGCTGTGAAGAGAGGCAAGGCGGCCGACACGGTTGTGACACTAACAGCTAACGTTTGCTGCTGCTTGCCGCAGTTCTGGCTGGGCATCCTGTTCATGTATGTGTTCAGCATGCTGCTGGGCTGGCTTCCTTCCATGGGCTTTGTGTGGCCTTGGGAGGACTTTGGCCAGAGCGTTAAGCAAACGATCATGCCTGTGCTTTGCTTGGCCATCGGCGGCATCGCTTCGATCACCCGTCAAACTCGTTCCAGCATGCTGGAAGTGATTCGTCAGGATTACATCCGTACGGCACGTTCCAAAGGCTTGAAACAGAAAAAAGTCATTTATGTGCATGCACTGAAGAATGCTCTGCTCCCTGTGATTACGTTGATGGGTCTTCGCCTGGGCGGCATGATCGGTGGCTCTGTGTTCGTGGAAAACGTGTTCGTGATTCCCGGCATGGGTTCACTGCTGGTGAATGCAATCAACAGCCAGGATATCCAGCTGATTCAGGGCTGCGTGCTGATGATTACCTTGTTTACAAGCGTTGTGAATCTGATTACGGATATTGTGTACGTGGTTGTTGACCCGCGTATCAAGATTGCTTGACGGGAGGAGGAAAAGAATATGTCAGAAGTTGCAGATAAGAAGACAGTGGACGCCGCAAATCGTGCTTACAGAAAAAAGCGCCGTCAGAAGTTCTTCAAAACGCTCTTTTCCCGCAAAATCGTGTTGGTAGCAGCAATTGCTGTTGCACTCATTATTCTGGCAGCCATTTTCGCTGATCAGCTTGTTCCGTATGAACCGAACAAGATTAGCATTAAGGAGCGTACGCAAGGCCCTAGCTGGACGCACTTGCTCGGTACAGACGAATTTGGACGTGACGTGCTGAGCCGCATCATGGTTGGCAGTCGTGTCTCGTTGATTGTCGGCGTGTTGGCTGTGGTTATCGCTTGCATTATCGGTACCGCATTTGGCATGATTGCCGGTTACTTCGGCGGCGTGGTGGATGATATCATCAACCGTATCAGTGAGGCAATCCGCGTGATTCCTCAAGTTGTGCTGGCCATAGCACTATGTGCGGTGTTCGGCGGCGGTATCTTGAATCTATCCATTATCCTCGGTATTTCTAACATGACGATTTATGTTCGTATGATGCGAAGCCAGGTAATGTCTATTAAGGAACGCGACTACATCATGGCAGGCAAGCTGCAGGGCAATAGTTCTTTCCGGCTGATGCTCAAGCACATCTTGCCTAACAGCATTTCTCCTATCATTGTTACGATGACACAGCAAATCGGCAACACGATCCTTTCCGAAGCAGGTCTTTCCTTCTTGGGATTGGGCATTAGCCAGCCTACTGCATCTTGGGGCAGCATGGTGTCCGGCGGACGTGATTTCCTGCTGACAAACCCCGTGTATTCTCTGGCTCCCGGCTTCTGCATTGCCATTCTGGTCATTTGCTTGAACACTTTGGGTGACGGCATCCGCGACGCCCTTGATCCTCGTCTTCGCGGCGAACTGTAAGGAGAGTGGAACATTATGGCACATTTGCTCGAGGTCAAAGATCTTGCCACTACCTTCCGCTCGGATGGTAAGGAGTTCAATGCAATTGAAGGCGTCAGACTCCACGTGGACCGCGGCGAGATCGTCGGTATCGTTGGTGAGAGCGGCAGCGGCAAGTCTGTTACCATGCTTAGCGTACTGCAGCTGATTTCCAGCCCTGGTAGAGTTGCCGGCGGTGAAGTCCGCTTGGAAGGTGTCGAAGACAATCTGCTGAAGTACGATGCGGAAAGCGAAATGATGCGGAGTGTCCGCGGCGGCCGCATCAGTATGATCTTCCAGGAACCTATGACCAGCCTGAACCCAGTGCTGACGGTAGGCTATCAAATCCAGGAAAATCTAATGCTGCACAGCAACATGACCGCTGAAGAGGCAAAAAAGCGCACCATTGAAGCAATGAAGATGGTGAATATCCCTGATGCGGAAACGCGTTACGGCTATTATCCGCAGCAGTTCTCCGGCGGCATGCGCCAGCGCATCATGATTGCTATGGCTATGGCTCCGAATCCGGATATTCTGATTGCCGATGAGGCAACAACCGCATTGGATGTAACAACCCAGGCACAGCTGTTGGAGATGATTCGCCGCATTGCAAAAGAAACCAACACGGCAGTGATCATGGTAACACACAATCTGGGCTTGGTGGCGCGGTATGCAGAGCGAATCTACGTTATGTATGGCGGCCATATTATGGAGACATCCAACGCAAAGGAGATCTTCCACCATACGGAACATCCCTATACACGGGCACTTTTGCGGGCTATCCCCCGATTGGATGATCCCAAAGATCGTATCTTGATTCCGATTGACGGTCTGCCCCCGTTCCCTCCATGCGTCCTGCTTATTGCCCTTTCTACGCTCGTTGTGAGTATCGGTGCGATCGCTGCAAGGAGCATACGGATGCATCATTGAAGGAAGTTCGTCCTGATCACTACAGCTCCTGCTGCTTAACGCAAGCTGAATTGGATGCCAAGGAAGAAGAGCTGAAGCACAAAGACTACGGCGCATCGCCTGAACGCCATCATAGCAGTGAAGTCTGCCTGGATGTGCAGAATGTGCGTAAGTATTTCCCGGTCTACAAGGGAATTATGAAGCGCAAGGTTGGTGACGTGAAGGCTATCGAAGACATTACCTTTACCATCAATCAGGGCGAAACCCTTGGTGTGGTTGGTGAGAGCGGCTGCGGTAAAACAACGCTGGCTCGCTGCATCATGCGCATGTATGAGCCGGATGAAGGAAAAATTATTTTCCATGGCAAGGACATTGCCCATAGCAAAGACCGCGAATTGAAGCCGTTCCGTCCGCAAGTGTCCATGATCTTCCAGGATCCCTTCTCTTCGCTGGATCCCCGTCAGAATGCCGGTTCGATCGTCGGTGAATCCTTGCTGATTCATAAGCTTGTGAAAGATCGGCTGGAGTATGATAAGAAGGTCGATGAACTGTTCCGGAAGGTAGGACTGGATCCGCTGATGAAGGAGCGGGTCGCCCACGAATTCTCCGGCGGTCAGCGACAGCGCATTGGCATCGCGCGTGCGCTGAGCTCTAACCCGAAGCTGATTATCTGCGATGAACCGATTTCGGCATTGGATGTTTCCATTCAGGCGCAGATCATTAACTTGCTGGAAGATATTCAGGCAGAAATGGGCTTGAGCTATATTTTCATTGCCCATGACCTGGCAGTGGTGAAGCATATCAGCGACCGCATTCTTGTCATGTATCTGGGACGCGTGATGGAAATTGCAAGCTGTGATGATCTGTATGACCGTCCGCTGCATCCCTATACCCAGGCATTGCTGTCGGCCATTCCTGTGGCAGACCCCACGGTGGAGGAGAGCCGAGCGGCTGTGAGTGTACAGGGCGAAGTGCCAAGCATTCTCAAGCGTCCGAGCGGTTGCCCGTTCCACAACCGTTGCCCGCATTGCACGGAAAAGTGCAAAGCAGAAACGCCTGTGTTGCATGATGCAGGCAATGGCCATATGGTGGCTTGCCACCTGGTTTAATCAGGTTGTTCCCTGCACCTGATATGGATGCAGGAACAGATAAAGCCATTGGAAATGAGACCAATGGACAATACATAAGGAGGAGTTTTTCCATGACCATGAAGCGACTGGTTGCTCTCGTGCTTGCAGCATTGATGCTGACGGCACTGGTCCCTGCTGCTATGGCAGACGAGACCGCCACTGAGCCGACTTACGGCGGCGAACTGACAGTGTTGGGTTTCCAGCACAACACCTTCTTCCTTCCTCACTCCACGACCACTTCCGACCGTTACAATGCGGCTCCTGCCATTGAATCCCTGGGACGCCGCGATCCTGAGACCGGCGACACATACGGTTGGCTGGTTGAAGAATTCGTTACCGATCCTGATGCTTTGACCCTGACTTTGAAGCTGCGCCAGGGCGTCAAGTTCAGCGACGGCAGCGATTTCAATGCCGAAGCTGTCATCTGGAACTTCGACAAGATGGTTGAGTTCGGCAAGGCTTCCGAGCTGGTAAGCCCCGTTTCCTATGAGGCAACCGACGAGTACACGGTGGTTCTTCACTACGATACCTGGGCCAACACCTGGGCAGATACCATCGGTGAAGTTCGCATCTATTGCCCTGCTGCTTATGAAGCAAACGGCGAAGACTGGGCATCCATCAATGCTGTTGGCACCGGCCCCTTCGTGCAGAGCGAGTTTGTGCAGGACAGTCACATCACCTATGTCCGCAACGAGAACTACTGGGTTGAGGGACAGCCTTACCTGGATAGCATCAAGGTGCTGTTTATCAGCGACTCCACCACGCAGGTTTCTGCTTTCCTGAACGGCGAGCTGGATGTGTTGCGTAACCCCAACACGGCCGCAATTGATCAGCTGAAGGACAAGTACGAGAACGTTGCCGGTCAGGCTCCTGATACTGCTGGCATCACCTATATGATGTTCTGCTCCGCTCAGGAAGACTCTCCTTTCTATGACCTGAACGTCCGTCTGGCTGTGATGTATGCTGTGGACTGGGAAGACATGGCTGAAGGCATCTACAATGGTCTGGGTGCCGCAACGCCTGTGTTCGCTGTACCTGGTTCCTATGCCTATGATGATTCTGTGGAAGTCTATCCCTACGATCCCGAGAAGGCCAAGGAACTGCTGACGGAAGCCGGCTATCCCAATGGCTTTGATACCGTGATCACGACCAATGGCGAGAATGAAGCAAACAACCAGTGCGCTGTCATTCTGCAGGCTTATCTGTCCATGGTGGGCATCAATGCTGAGATCAAGAACCTGACCAATGCAGACTTCAATGCACAGAAGGCTGAGGGCACTTACGATCTGGGCATCATGATCAACAACGGTTCCTCGAAGCTGGACTTCACGGCAAACTACATCCGCCTGTACTCCTCTGAGGGTGTTAACTACAAGAACATGATGGCTAAGCCCGCTGACTATGAGGAAGCTCTGTTCGGCGCACGTGCCGCTAAGACCCTGGACGAGAAGAAGGAACTGCTGAAGAAGGCCGCTCGCCTGTTCAGCCATGACTATGCTCTGGTTGTTGCCGCTGGCTATCAGGGTTCCTACTGCTACGCACAGGACGGTGTGCATGATACCGGTATCTGCACTACCACTGCTGAATCCTGGACGCCTGAGTGCGCTTGGAAGGAAGCAAAGTAAACCACTTCTTTCGGAGAGGGAGCAATCTCTCTCCGAAAGTTCGTACGGCTCGCTGTGCGCATGAACACAGGGGTCGGAGATAGGGCAGAAACACCTGCCGCACTGATGTATTGGAATAAAAATGGATCATGAGGGGGCTGTACCATGGAAACCTTGATGAAGCCACAGATGGGAATTAATTCTGAAAAGGCGACAGATGACTATCTTCGTTATCTTCGGCAGATGAACGTCTCCCATTGCTTTGTGATGTTTTCGAATGCACACAGCAATTATGATGATGTCAATCGAATCCTGGATCGCGTTCGTGCGGCAGGATTGACGGTGGATGACGCAGGTAACGCGAACTTCTATAAGCATCCGTCCATTCAGCTCGGTCTTGAAGATCGCGATGAGTGGATTCAGAAGTATAATGACTTGAACCGCTGGATTGCTAACGCCGGTGTGCACGTTGGTTATGCTACATGGGATACGGGCCGTGTTTCTACTTCCTGGTGGAAGGCCGGTGAACATACGCATGGCGCCGTGGGCCGCATTGTGGACATGAACGAAATTTATGCCCGCAAGCCCGCCTTTGGCAAGGAATATGATTATGACACCATGTGGAATAACTTCGAGTACTTCCTTCGTGCGGCACTACCTGTGTGCAAGGAAGTGGGCATGAAGCTGGCACTGCATCCCTGCGATCCGCCGGCTCGGTTCTACGAAGGATGCGCAAGCATCATTATCAGCGGCGATGACTACCGCAAGGCACTGCGCCGTGCAGATGAAATTCAGCAGGAGCTTGGGCTGGGCACTGATGAACATTATCTGGGCATCAAGTTCTGCTGCGGCTGCTGGCTGGAGGGCGGCAAGGAATTCGGCAATGTGCTGGAGGATTTGGCAGACTTCGTACAGCAGAAGCGCGTGCATATTGTCCACTTCCGCAACGTTTCCGGTACGCTGCCTTACTTTGAGGAAACCTTGCTGGAAGACGGCTACATGGACATGTACAAGATCATGGAGGTTCTGGTGAAGAACAACTATGACGGAACGGTCTATGTTGACCATGTGCTTCGCTATGACGAGGCGACCGGCGGTGAAAAGGCTTCTTTTGCCTACACCACGGGCTACATGAAGGGCCTGATGGCAGCCGCCTATCATCAGAAGTAAGCACCTTTTGTGACTGTCAAGAAAGGAGACTTTCAGATGGCTTTCAAACCGCATGGCATTGTGGTGCCGATTGTAACGCCTGTAACTGCCGATGGCAAGTTTGATGAGAAAGCATACCGCGGACTCATTGATTACTTGGCGGATAACGGCATTCACGGCGTGTTTCCCTTTGGTACGACGGGCGAGTTTTATGCTCATGATCTGGGCTTCTACCGCAACGTGCTGGAAGTGACCAAGGATGCTGTTAAGGGCCGCATGAATATCTATGCCGGCGCCAATGACATCACCACCCGCGGTGCCGCAAATATTGCAAAGGCTGTCGAGCAGGTTGGCGGTATTGATGCACTGAGCGTCTTGACGCCTATGTTTATCAGCCAGACCCAGTACGAGGTCTACGAGTACTACCGTGAGATCGCTTCCGAAACCAGCTTGCCGATTATCATCTACAACAATAAGCCCAAAACCAATGTGACGGTTGAACCTGCTACAGTGGCGAAGTTGGCGCAGATTGATAACATTATCGGCGTAAAGGATTCCACAGGCGATATGACCAACACCGAGGAGTATCTCCGCTTGACCCGCGGCATGGAGAACTTCCACGTGATGATGGGCAGAGATACTCTGATCTACGCCGCATTGTGCTACGGTGCTGCTGGTGCGATTGCATCCTGCGCTAACGTGGCACCTCGCATTGCTGTGGACATTTATGAAAAGTTCAAGGCAGGCGACGCGGCAGGTGCACTGGATGCCCAGTTCCGATTCTCTGCACTGCGCATTGCAACCAACATGGGTACCTTCCCTGTGGTGCTGAAGGAAGCGCTCAAGCTCATCGGCCATGACTGCGGTGATTGCGTTAAGCCCATTCAGCCGTTGAATGATGAACAGCGCGCAAAGCTCAAGACTGTCCTGACCGATATGGGACTGCTGAAGTAAACGGTTTTCCGCCGATGGAGACTTGCTCCGTTGGCTGAAAATAAATGGATTGAACATAAGGAGGAAATTTGATATGAAGATCTCTTTCATTGGCCTGGGCATCATGGGTAAGCCCATGGCAAAGAACTTGATGAAGAATGGCCATCAGCTGTTTGTGTATGACCGTAATCCTGCCGCTGTGGAGGAAATGCGTGCAGCAGGCGCTACCATTTGCGGCTCCTCTGTGGAAACGGTGAAGGATGTTGACCTGGTGATCACCATGCTGCCCAACAGCCCTCATGTGAAGTCTGTTATGTTGGAGGATGACAAGCTGGCAGACTACATGCCCAAGACGGCTACGTTCATCGACTGCACGTCCATTAACCCTGTGGCTTCCCGCGAAATCGCCGCTGAGCTGGAAAAGCGCGGTATCGACATGCTGGACGCTCCCGTTTCCGGCGGTCAGCCGAAGGCAATTGACGGCACGCTGTCCTTCATGGTCGGCGGCAAGGAAGAAGTTTTCAATCGTTTCAAGCCTGTTCTGGAGTGCATGGGCTCTTCCGTGGTGCTGTGCGGCGGTATCGGCGCCGGCAACGTGACCAAGCTGTGCAACCAGACCATCGTTGCTGTGAACATTGCTGCCCTGGCAGAAGCTCTGCAGATGGGTCAGATGTGCGGTGTGGAGCCTCAGAAGATTTTTGAAGCCATCCGCGGCGGCCTGGCAGGTTCTACGGTCATGAATGCAAAGGCTCCCATGATGATGGATCAGAACTTTGAGCCCGGTTTCCGCATTGACCTGCATATCAAGGATCTGAAGAACGTGGTGGATGCCGCCAGCACGGTGGACGCTCCTATCCCGCTGACTCAGACTGTGCTGGAAATGATGAAGGTTCTGCACAAGGACGGCATGGGCTCTTGCGACCACAGCGCTCTGCTGAAGTATTATCAGAAGCTGACCGGCGAAACCTTGCATCACTAATCCCCTGCTTGACAGGACGCATGATTCCTTGTAAAGTGGCTTCAGTACATCAAGAGGCAGTAGGCAGCGATGTTTACTGCCTCTTTGATGAAGGAGTGTGTTATCCCATGAAAATGCTCTTTGCTTCGGATTCCTTCAAGGGCTCCCTCACCGCGGTGGAAATCTGCGACCTGCTGGCGGCGGAGGCGGAAAAGATCTTCCCGGGAACGCAGACGGTTTCCGTGCCCATTGCCGACGGTGGCGAAGGCACCGTGGAGGCGCTCCTGCGGGCGATGGGCGGAACATGGATGACCACGACCGTAACCGGGCCGCTTTTTACACCGGTCGATGCGAAGTGGGGCATGCTCAGCGACGGCACCACCGCCGTGATGGAAATGGCGCAGGCCAGCGGTCTGCCTTACGTGACGCAGGCGCAGCGGGATCCGCGGAACACCACCAGCTACGGCACGGGGGAAATGATCGCCGATGCACTTCGCCGCGGCGCGAAGACGATTCTCATCGGCATCGGCGGAAGCGCCACCAAT
>CAVBFK010000018.1:0-2464 GCA_963594395.1 Lachnospiraceae bacterium | reverse complement strand
AAAATGACCTGCCGGACAACTATTCCGAGCAGTAACAGCGGAGGAAATATGAGCAAGATTCAGTTGGGCGTGATTTTCGGCAGCAGAAGCTGTGAGCGCGAGGTGGCCATCATCAGCGCCGTGCAGCTCATGAATGCGGTGAATACCGAAAAGTACGACGTCATTCCCGTTTATATTGATGAAAAAGGCGCATGGTATACAGGTAGTGCCCTGCGCAAGATTGAGACCTTCCAGCACTTCAGCCCCGATAAAGCGGGCGTTGAGCAGGTCATGCTGGACATGACGGCCGGCAGCGGTGCTCTGCTGGCAGAGCGTCCCGGCAAGGGACTCTTTGGCCATCCCACCCGCGTGCTGGTGGCACGTCTTGAGGTTTGTGTCATTGTGATGCACGGCCTCCATGGCGAGGACGGCACCCTGCAGGGCATGCTGGAATTGGCGGATCTGCCCTACACCTCCACGGGCGTGGCCGGCAGTGCCATCGGCATGGATAAAATCATGATGAAGCAGTTCTTCCGCGGTGCAGATCTGCCCGTGCTGCCCGGCACGTGGTACACCCGCTCCATGTGGGAGAAGGATCGTGCGGCCATTGCTAAGGACGTGGAAGAAAAGCTGGGTTACCCGGTGTTCGTTAAGCCTGCCAACCTGGGCTCGTCCATCGGTGTCAGCCGTGCGGATGACCGCGATGGTTTGATGGATTCCCTGGAACTGGCCTTTGACTATGACCGCCGTGTGCTGGTAGAAAAGGGCTTGGATAAGCCGCTGGAGCTGAACTGCTCCGTCCTCGGCTATGATGACGATGTACAGGCATCGCCGATTGAGATGCCTATTGTGGATGCAGGGGACAACATGCTGGACTTCACCGAGAAGTACCTGCGCAGCGGCGGAAGCAAGGGCATGGCCAGCCTGCAGCGGCTGCTTCCTGCACCCATTGAGGACTCCCTGAAGGATGAGATTCAGCGCCTGAGCTGCGAAATCTTCCGCATGCTGGATTGCAAGGGCGTGGTGCGGATTGACTACATGTTCGACCGCGCCAGCGAGAAGCTGTTTATCACGGAGATCAACACCATTCCCGGCTCACTGGCCTTCTACCTGTGGGAGAATGCCGGCGTGAAGTATGCCCAGCTTATCGACCGCATGGTTCAGGCGGCTCAGCGTGCCCATGAAGACAAGAACGCCTGCAATTACGCGTTCACGTCGAATATTCTTTCCAGCGTGAAGCTGGGTGGTGCGAAGGGCGCCAAGGGTGCGAAAGGAAGCAAGCTGTGAGGCAACAACCGAACACGGGCAGAGCAAACTACGATGCCTACCGCAGACCGGAAGACCGGCAGTATACCGCGTCCTATCAGAATGACGGGTACGGGAACTACGGCGGGAATGCCCCCTATAACGGCGGCTATGACGGATCCTATGCGCCTTACGGTAACGCACCGCAGAGTAACGCTTACGGGGATCAGCCTTATGACGACGGCTACGGCGAGGCACCCTACACCGATGCTTATGATCAACCGCCCTATGAGGAGAACTATGACCAGCAGTCTGCCTATGACGAGCCGTATGACGACCGGCCTGCGAATGAGGATGACGACTGGGAAGACCAGCACAGCAAGTTTGAACCGCAGGTCATCGCCACCAACAGCACCGTGCGCTTGACGTGCACCTTGGCGTCCATGATGGGGCTGTTCGGCCTTTTCCTCTGCTTTGCAGAAAAGAAGAGCAACGCGATTCGCCATTTTGCGCGGCAAAGCGCGGGGCTGATGATTGCCAATGCGGTATGCGCGCTTCTCCTGCTTGTGATTGGCTCCCTGCTGGGGGCTATTCCGCTCATGGGCTTCCTGATTAACCTGGTTTGCTGGCTTTGCTATATTGTGGTGCTCATCGTTACCGTGTTTATGAAGGTGCGGATGATGCTCTATGCATGGCGCGGCTGGCGGTTCACCTTGCCGGTTATCGGCAAGCGGCTGGAGAAAATGGACTGATTTGCATCACGCAAGAAAGAAGGTTGATTATGCACCTGGAGGATATTCACAGTCCGCAGGACATAAAGAACCTGAGCTATGAGGAGCTGAATGTTCTCGCGCAGGAGATCCGCACGGAGCTTGTGGACACTGTATCGAAACGCGGGGGACATTTGGCTTCCAACCTTGGTGTGGTGGAACTGACGATAGCGCTGCATCGCGTCTTCAATACGCCGGAAGATAAGATCGTCTTTGACGTAGGCCATCAGAGCTACGTGCATAAATTACTGACGGGACGGTACAATCTCTTTCATACCCTCCGCGGTTTCGGCGGCCTGAGCGGCTTCCCGAAGCGGAAGGAAAGCGAGTACGACGTTTTTGAAACAGGGCATGCATCCACGGCCATTTCGGCGGCGCTGGGTCTTGCCCGTGCCCGAGATTACCTGGGGCAGGATTATCATGTCATTGCCTTGGTGGGCGACGGCGCATTGACCGGCGGATTGTGCTAC
>CAVBFK010000017.1:0-7646 GCA_963594395.1 Lachnospiraceae bacterium | reverse complement strand
CATCCATCTGCCGAAAATCTCCTTTTTGCTTGCTTTTTGCTCCATTGAATGGTAGAATTCATCTGTTAGATATGCGTCCGCTAGGCCGCATCATAGAAAACGACATTAAATGTCACTTCGCTACTGTCAGACGGCGAAGTGGCATTTTATTTGTCAAGGAGGATTTTTTTCATGCCGAAGACCAAGCCCCAATCCCTTTTCTTTACCGCCATTACCGCCTGGATGATGGTCTACATCATGACCGTCTACAACACCGCCATGGCCATGGGTTCCTTCACCAACTCCACTTTTCTCATTGCCCTGAAGGACATGTGGCTGGAGTTCGTTATCATCTTCCTGTGCGCCTACTTCATTTCCAGCCCCATCGCCAAGCATTTTGCCTTCAAGGTTGTTAAGCCCGGCGACCGCCCCATTGCCATCATTCTGTCCATTCAGGTGTTCACGGTGGTGTGCCAGGTGGCACTGGCCAGCATCCTGGGTGTGTGGCACGGCTACGGTTTCACCGCAAATTTCATTCCCGACTACCTGACCTGCTACTGCAAGAACTTCATCATGGCACTGCCTGTGCAGCTGCTGTTGGTAGGCCCGCTGGCTCGGAAGTTTTTCCGTGCAGTGTTCCGTGTCAAGGCTGAGTAAAATTAAACGGTTGTATACAAGAAGGGTCTGTGATGGAACAAAATTGTTCGGTCACAGACCCTTTTCGTTATTGATTCGATTTTCGGAAGATCGTGCGCATATAGTCGCTTTTTCTGTAAACAACGCGATCCACCAGCACAGAATGTTCCCGCACTTGGTAAAATGCCATATACGCCTTGAACACCACAAAATAATAGCCCGTGAAGCTTCCTTCATAATATAGCGGTGATGCTGATCGCGGAAATTCCTTTTTCTCGGCGATGCAATCCATCAGCCCATTCACATACTGTTCGGCAGTTTCCTGGCTTTGCGAAGCCTCTAAGACTTCTGCCCACACTCGATCCAAATCGCGAAGGGCAACTGGAGAATACCGAATGCTATAGCTCATCGATTCTTTCCCTGAAAGTGAGCACGCACTTCTTCCTCAGAAATCCATCCTTCTTCCTCACCTGCGCGCTGGCCTTCATTCAGTTCGCACATTAGGCGAAGCATGGCCTTCGTTTTTTCAAACTCCTCATCGTCTGCAATGTCACGAATCGTGTAACGTCCCCGCCCATTCACCGTCAAATAGACAGGCGAGCCGGTCGTCACCTGTTCCAGTACCGTATTATAATTACGCAAATCCGAAACCGGATTGATGTTTGCCATCGCTTTCATCTCCCTTCGTCTACAATTATAGCACGCAAGATACGGCAGGTGCAAGATTTTACGTAAAATATTACGATTCATCCTTCAAGAATGGTAAAGAAAATCCCCCGAACCATAACGATTCGGGGGATTCTCTGCGTACGCCTGGCAGGAGTCGAACCTGTGACCTTCAGAGTCGGAGTCTGACGCTCTATCCAACTGAGCTACAGGCGCTCGTACAGCTTTACTATTTTATCACGAGGTTGAATAATTGTCAATCCCGCAGCTGTACATCCAGCACGGTCAAGGCGCCGTCACGCACGGAAAATTTCACTTCCCATGTGCCGTACTGAAAACCGTACACGCGGTCAGGGTCATGCTGGTAAGCAGGGCGAGGATCCTGTGCCAGGGCTTCCAACAGAGCAGGACGCTTTTCGGAGGGAATCACCGCCAGCAGATGCTCCGGGCATTTTACCTGCAGGGCGTAATCGCTTTTCTCCTGAGCAAAGCCACCGATGGCATCCGGATAGCTGTCTGCGTAAGGGATGTACGGCTTGATATCCAGGATTGGCGTGCCGTCCATCATGTCTGCACCGGAAACAATCAGCACCGTCCCGTCGTGCTCCGTTAGGCGGATTTCCTTTAATTCTACGCAGGTCAGCCCAATAGGATTCGGCCGAAAGGGTGAACGTGTCGCGAACACGCCCATGCGAGTATTGCCGCCCAAGCGAGGCGGCCGCACCGTAGGCGACCATTTTTCCCGCTGTGCCATATGAAATGCCCACACCAGCCACAGATGGCTGAAACCTTCCATGCCGCGCAGTGCTTCCGCCACCCGGTATTCCGGCTCAAAGACGATCACAGACTGCAGATCTTTGGCCAATCCGCTCTGCCGCGGCAGACCAAACTTGGTGGGAAAATCATTGTGGATGCGGGCAATGATCTGCATGGTCATTGCTTCCATCATGCTTCCTCCTGCCACATGGCCGCCATGCTCTTGGCCAGGAAAGCGATGTTCTTTTCATCTGCCTGCGTATCGTGGCGGGTATGCAGGCTGGGAATGTAGTAGCCGATGCCCTTCTTCCGCTTGCATGCCATAACGCCGATACCCAGCTTGAAGGTGTGGTCATCCGAACGGAGCATCCGTCCGCGGCTGCACAGGTGCTGTACCGCGAAACCGTCGCCGTCATGGAATTCCGTCTTCAGACGCTCGTAGAATTCCGTCTTCTGTGCCAAGGGCGATGCCGCTGTGAAGAAGGTCTCCCCCACGCCGATGTTATCAAAATTGATGGTCAACTGGGTATAAGCCGCCTGCACGTGTTGCTTGGCGTAATCCTTGGATCCGCCGCAACTGTGCTCCTTGTTATCAAAGAGGATGAACGCCACCCGGGAACGGGACGTCTCGGGTACCTGTGCCATCATTTCCAGCAGAGCCGCCAAGCCGGCCGTGTTGTCATTTCGGTTGTGCTTATTGGCCGGACCATAAGCAGACAGGAGCAGCAGCGCCACATACACGCACAGGAACGTCAGCAGCACCACCAGCCGCTTAACGGGAAGCTGTGCCGCCAGCACCGCCGCGCCAAAGGAAATCAGCAAAAGCAACAGAGAAACGCCGATGGTGTACAGCCAGGCCAAGGGCAGATTTTTCGGGAAAATCAGGCTCGGAAACACCATGTTGGACGGCGTGTCATAATGGGCGGTATACACCACCTCCGCCTCCGACGGCGTGCCGATGACCAGATTACGGCTCACATTTTTCTTGCCGATGGTCTCTGTATGGGCGCTGTAGCCCATGGCACTGGCTTGCTTCACCGCCCAGGAAAGAAACGCATCTTTCTGTGCGCGGCTGTGGCGTACGGGAAATTTCTCATCAATCTCATTGAAAACAGACATGCTGTTCCTCCTGTTATCGCAGATCGCAAAGCAAATCGGATAGCTCCGATGCAGATTTTATTATGCCACAACCCTTTAGCACTGCGCAAGGGGCAGATGCGGAAAGTGTGTCCGGAGCCGCTCTTTGTCTCGTCAAAATCCGTCATCGTAAAACAATGGGGCGACGCAGTCCTTCTGCATCGCCCCACAATATCATCTAATCGATTTACGCCGCCTGCTTCTTCTTCCGCTTCTCGCCCCACAGAATGAGCGCTACGCTACAAACAACAAACACGGCGCAGGCCGTCCAGCTGCACTCCACACCGAAGATGGAGTTGTACGCCCAGGAGTCGGTGGTTCCGCCGGATAGCTGGAACAGAGAGTACGTCGTCGGATTGCCGCTGTTAGGCAGGCCGAACAGGAAATTCTGGGTGAAGTTCCATGCGGCATGAGCGGCACAAGGCATCCAAAAGCTGTCGCAATACTGAACCATCAGTGCATACAGCACGCCAACCAAGGTAATGGACAGCAGAGCCACGGGAGAGATGCCGTCGTTGCCGATATGCACCAAGGCAAATCCAATGGCGCTGACTGCGACTGCCACACCTGCATTGTAGGTGGAACGGATGCGGCGGAAAACGAAGCAACGGAAAACGATTTCTTCATAAGTCGACTGGAGGAACACCAGCACAAAGAAGAACAGCAGCTTGAGAATCTCAAACTGAGCAAACTGCACCTGCAGATTTCCGTTCAGGATCGCAACCATCACGCAGAAAGCGTTCTGCACAAAGCCGATAAGAAGGCCAAGAAGCAACATCTTCCAGTTGTTCCCGCGTTCCTTGGGACCCATATTCTTCAGGTACGGGCGGAAGGGCTTGATGATCAGCATCAGCAACAATGCGACAAGGCAGAAAATTGCTGCGCTTGCATACAGCATGACCATTTGGGCGGCCTTTGCGCCCAGAACAGGTACCAGCACCTGGCCCAGCCACTGACTTAAATATCCGATAGGTAGAACCAGCACAAACTCCGGAATGCAGAACAGAATGCCAATGCCCAAAATCAAGGTAGAAAGCACACCGTTCAGCAGATAGTACTTGAAATCTTTCTTCTTCATCGTCTCCGACATTTCGATAACCTCCGTGATTTTTTCCGGAGGAAATTATACCAACAACGGAGGCAAAGTGCAACCATCAAACAGCTACATGTCTTATTTTTTCGGCACAAAGAACCGGCTCATATCATTGCGTTCCAGCGCCAGCAGTTTCACTTTGTTTTCCATGCCTCCGCCGTAGCCGGTCAGATTGCCGCCTGCCCCCACCACGCGGTGGCAAGGAATGATGATGGAGATTTCATTGTGTCCCACGGCACCGCCCACGGCCTGGGCAGACATTTTATCTTTCCCGCACTTTTCCGCCATTTGCCGGGCAATCTCGCCATAGGTCACCGTTTGACCGTAAGAAATCTGCAAAAGGATATCCCACACTGCCCGGCGGAACGGCGTTCCCACAGGATGCAGCGGCGGCAGAAAATCCGGTTCCCTTCCCGCGAAATACACATCCAGCCAGCGTTTGGCTTCTGTAAGAATGGGCGTGTCCTGTTCACAACATTCTGCCGGCACGTTGTCCGCATAGAATCTGCTACCGTCAAACCATAGGCCCGTCACGCCAATCTCGTCGGCCGCCAGCAGGATTCCACCCAAGGGCGACATGTAGTGCTGAAGGGCAATCATCGAGTCATCTGCCTTTCTGAGGGGCTCATTGGGGAAAGATCACTCCCTTCTCCCCCTCTCCCCCGCATGCGCCGCCGTGTAGGCCTTCTCCACAATGCGGGTGGTTTTCAGGGCTTCATCGCCGTCGATGGGGAAATGCTCTCCTGTCTGCAGGCAGCGATAGAAGTCGGCAATCAGATGGCCGTGGCCGTCGCCCCAGTAATCCTTGCCCCACTTGGCGCCGGAGGCGTAGTCTTCGCTTTCGCTCCGGCCATCCTTCCACTGAACCGTGACGCGGCTGCCCACCATATGGATGGTGCCATTTTCGCACTGCAGCAAAATCTGCACAGGGGTGTTGCCCACGCTGCCGTTACTGGCATAAAAGAGTAGACGCGCGCCGTCGGCGGTGGTCATGAGCAGATCGCAGGTATCCTCCACTTCCACCACATCCGTCAGGCGCTTGCAGGACATGGAGCACTTCACATCCGTCACTTCCCCGGCGAAATCCCGCAGAAGATCCAGGGTGTGAATGGCCTGATTGATCAACACGCCGCCGCCTTCCGTTGCCCACTTGCCCCGCCATGCGCCGGAGGCATAATACGCTTCGCCCCGATCCCAAATGACGCTGGCATTGCCGCCCATCACCTTGCCGATCTTCCCTTCATCCAGCAAAGCACGAATGCGGAGGGTGGCGCGATTGTAGCGGTTTTGGAAGCAGACACCCAGTTGGCGCCCTGTCTCCTTGGCGGTGCGAGCCATTTCTTCCGCATCTGCCAGGCAGATGGCCATGGGCTTTTCCGTCAGCACATGCTTGCCGGCTTTCAGTGCATCCACCACCATGATATGATGCAGATAGTGCGGCGTGCAGACATGGACTGCATCAATTTCAGGATCTGCCAGCAGGTCGTGATAATCTGCATAGCCCTTCACACCCTGCTTTTCCATGGCATCAGCCAGATGAGCAGGATCATTGTCGCACACCGCAACCAGCTTTGCATCCTCCAACTGATTCAGCGCCCGAAAATGGTTTTCGGAAATATGTCCGCAGCCAATTACGCCGACGCCCAGTGGTTTCTTCATACACGTCTCCTCCATTAAACAGGTATCCTGCGGGCTTATTTCTCCAACTGATAGCCAATCTCCTTTGGAAGTTTCCACGCTTTTGCGCTCTCCATGAAAATTTCTTCAATGGCATTCACATAGCGGTACGTGTCGCCGTTTTCCTCCTCCACGATCATGTGGTTGGGACTCACATTGCAGATGGGCTTTTCGGCCGCCATGCGCACTGCATGGATGTGCGGAAGTTCTGCCTGAACGCCGCAGATGGGCGCGCCGCCATGCTTCACGCAATCAATGGCATCATAGAGCTTCTTCAGCGGTGAACCGGGATCGACCTTGCTGTAGTCAATGATTTCTCCGTCTTTGGTTTCGCCGCGGTAGCTCTTCTCTCCAAAGCCATAGGTCACCCGACCCTTGGTAAATTCCATGATACCCATGGGGCCAAGGTCCTGGGTTCGCAGGGCATGGGTGGTGTAATACAGGATCTCCGCGCCGTTTTCCATGCGGAAGCGCAGTGCCGCCGTATCGAAATTCTCCAAGGTGGGATTGGCACGGTAAAGCTCTGCGTCCAGATCGGTGACATCACAAGCGGAGGTCATATCTTTCCCCATGAGGAAGGTCAGCATCTGAAAATTGTGGGCACAGCCATTATTGAAGGGACTGTCCAGCACTTCCCGACCATTGGCCGTAATGTGTCCCGCCCAGTTATTGCGGGCATAGTAGCTGGCGCCGCGACGCATGCCGTGCACCACCTGCATCCGCACGGGCTTACCGTAACGGCCGTTCAGGATATCCTGCTTCAGTGCCAGCACATCGTTCTGATAATTCAGCTGATAGCCCACGGCCAGAAACTTGCCGGTCGCCTTGGCCGCCTGTTCCATCTGCAGGGCTTCTTCCCTTGTAAGGCACAGAGGCTTTTCGCACAGCACGTTCGTGCCATGTTTCAGGCAGGTCAGGGTCATTTCCGTGTGAAAATGCATGGGAGACGCGATCACAGCCAGATCTGCCGTTTTCTCCGCATAGAAATCTTCCAGACTGCGGTACAAGGGAATCTTCTTTTCCAGAATGACGGGATGCTTTTTCTCGATATCCGGCATCACTTCGCAAATGCCGGCGATGTCTGCCCCCGTATCTTTCTGCGTCATTTCATTGAGATAGAAGGCACCATAGCCGCCCACGGCCACCAACAGAACCTGCGGACGATTCGTCATTGTGCGTCACCTTCTGTCATGATCTCTTCCCGATGGCGGAACACTGCCTTGCCGCTTCCCTTCGCCATCATGCCAAGCACAGCGCCGGTGAACCGCTTGCCCAGTTTCAGGCCTTCATCGGTCAGATAGGTGGCCACCAATTCCGCCAGGGTCACCCATTGACCCTGCTTCTGCACCTGCAAGGTACGGCGCATACCGGCGGCCTTCACGCGAAGGGTTGCTTTCGGTGCGTCCCAAGGTGCGTTCATCACCTGATGCTCCTCCAAGCCTGCACGTTCCGTGACCGTCAGGCTGTAGCCCTTGGCGTCATGGGTCAATGCCAGAAGATACCAGCTGTTCTCATCATAGTAGCCCGTTAAGCCTGCTTTGCCGGTCAGGTCGGTTACGTCAACCTCGGCCGTTTGCAGGAAGCACCGTTCCTCCTGTCGGCGTGCAATGTGATGCGTGCCGTGGAAGTCGCCCAGTCCCGCACCGCCGATGATGGTCACGTCTTCCCCCTGTCACATGGCAAAGGTCGATGCATCTTCCCG
>CAVBFK010000016.1:0-2470 GCA_963594395.1 Lachnospiraceae bacterium | reverse complement strand
CTGACGAGTACCGCGAGCAGGGACGTAACGGCAAGGGCATCCGTGCCATGAACCTGACCGAGAAGACCGGCGACCTGGCAGCACTGCTGCTGGTGAAGCCTGAGGAGGATATCCTGCTCATCACCGATGACGGCACCATCATCCGCACCCGCGTGGAGGATGTGCGCCTCTGCGGCCGTAACACCCAGGGCGTGCGCATCATGAAGCTGGCAGAAGGCAGCCGCGTGATCAGCGTTGCCCGTGCAGATAAGGAAGAAGAAGCTGCCGAGGATACGGTGGCGGAAGCTACCGCCGAGGACGACGACGTCCGCGAAGAAACCCTGCTGGATAACGGCGGGGATGAGGAGATCTAAAACCTAGACCAACGCAAAGGGAGTCCTGCTGAGATGGCAGGGCTCCCTTTTCCGTATGCTATTCAATAAGAAAGAAGAATATGTACTGCTTTATTTCCCCACGCAGAACTGTTCAAACACGGCGTCCAGCAGTTTCTCGTCCACCTGGTCGCCGGTGATTTCACCCAGGGCGTACTGGGCGGCGGTGATGTCCACGGTGGTTAGGTCAACGGGCAGGCCGGCGTTGACGGTGGCGGCGGCATCGCGCAGATGCTGGGCGGCACGCCGTGCGGCATTCAGGTGGCGGGGCTGGGTCAGCACCAGCTGATCGCTGACGGTGGCGCGGCGGCGAAGCTCGTCCTTCAAGGGAGCAAGGCTGTCCGGCTGAGCGGCGGAAAGGCGAATGACTTTCACTTCCGGATAGAGCGCGGTGAGGGGCGTCATATCCCACACAGAGGGCAGGTCGGTTTTGTTCACCACCACAATGGTGCGCTGGTCGCATTGGCTCTTCAGCAGGGTCTTGTCCTCATCGGCCAGGGGAGCGGAACCATCCAGCACCACCAGCACCACATCGGCATCGGCCATGGCCTTGCCGGAGCGGGCAACACCGATTTTCTCCACGGGATCGTCCGTATCGCGGAGTCCGGCCGTGTCGGTCAGATGAATTTCGCACCCGCCGAGAAGTAGATCTCCTGTCACCACATCCCGCGTCGTGCCGGGAATGGCGGTGACGATGGCGCGGTCTTCCCCTAAAAGGGCATTGAGCAGGGAGCTCTTGCCCACATTGGGGCGTCCGCACAGCACCACCTGCAGGCCGGAGGACAGCAGATGAGATGCCCGCTCACTGCAGGCGCTGTCCAGCCGATCGGCAAGGGCCAGCAATTTGTCAGACAGGCCTTCGGTGGCCTCTTCTTCAGAAATCTCATCGGGATAATCCACACAGGCGGCGATGCCGGCGGCCACGCTGTACAGCTCGTCTGCGGCCTGTCGAATAAACGAGGACGCACCGCCCTGCAGCTGACGCATGGCGGCACGGTGTGCCTGCTCGCCGCGTGCGGCAATCAAGCTCATGACCGCTTCTGCTTCTGCCAGGTCAATTCGTCCGTTCAGAAAGGCGCGGCGGGTAAATTCGCCGGGCTCTGCCAATCGTGCACCTGCGCGGAGGCATGCTTCCAGCACCTTCTGCGGGGCAAAACTGCCGCCGTGAAGCTGGAATTCCACCACATCCTCCCGCGTATAGCTTCGGGGAGCACGCATGATCACGGCCATGCACTCGTCAATGACCTCACCATCTTCAACCACGTGGCCGTAGGTCAGCATGTGGCTGGTCAGGGAGGTCAGATCTTTTTTTGCGGGACGAAACAGCCTGGAAAGAATCTGCTCCGCGTCGTTGCCGCTGAGCCGTACAATGCCCACACCGCCCTGACCGGGAGCCGTCGCAATGGCGGCAATGGTGTCATTCGTCATAAGGTGGCATCTCCTTTTTGCCAGAAATCGTGAGATGAGAGGCCGTCTGCCCAAGGGAACGTCCTGTCCGCGGCTTTCCATGCCGTCGCGTCCCCAAAAGAAAGCCCGCTGGCGGCGGCTGTTTCCTTCACATGGGAAACCAAACGGAGCATGTACTGGGGCAGACCGTACCGCATGGTGAGATACGCCGCGTGGCACATTTCCGGCGCAATTTCGTGCAGACCCTGGGCTTTGTAGGCGTGAAACACCTTTTGCAGATCATAGGGGACGCGGAAGACTTCTGCGTGGGCAGATGCATCTTCCACCGTCAGCACCGCGTAGGCCGCCGCGCCGCCTGTCCCGTCTTCCAGCATGCCCAGCGAACCCGGATTGATCCACGCGCGCTGACCATCAGAAACATGAAAAGGAATGTGGTTGTGACCGCTGATTACCAGGCTAACGTCTTCCGGCAGAAGAGACAACATCGATTGCGCCTCTTGCCCGTCAATCAGATGAAACGGATCGCCGGGCGTGCCGTGGGTCATCAGCACCGAGCCTGTGCGGAAATCTATGGGATGCTCAAGATCATACCCCTGGAGCTGCGCCGCCGTCCATCGCGCCAGATCCCAGTTGTACCCGGCAAAGGCGTCCTCCTGCATGTGATGAAGCCGCGCTTCATGGTTGCCCAGCAA
>CAVBFK010000015.1:0-8468 GCA_963594395.1 Lachnospiraceae bacterium | reverse complement strand
ATTCCGGATATGTATGTGCAGCACGGACGCAGAGATCAGCTGCTGAAATATCTGGGCTTGACCCCAAGACAGATGGCACAGCGCATCCGCATCACACTGGAAGAGAGAGAAGAACATGAGCGATAAGCAACGCGCTGACGTGGCGCTGGTATCCAGAGGCTTGTGCGAAAGCCGTGAAAAGGCACAGGCGTGCATCATGGCAGGACAGGTGTACATCGGGGAGAAAAAGGTGCTGAAGTCCTCGGAAATGGTAAAGCCGGAGGACGAATTGATTGTGCGCGGCCCCTCTCATCCTTATGCAAGCCGCGGCGGACTGAAACTGGAGAAGGCCATTGCATCCTTCCACGCAGATGTGCAGGATAAAATCTGCATGGATATCGGCGCGGCTACCGGCGGATTTACGGACGTGCTCTTGCGCAACGGCGCAAAGCATGTATACGCCATTGATGTGGGTTACGGTCAATTTGACTGGAAACTGCGCAACGACGAGCGTGTGACGCTGATGGAGCGCACCAACGCCCGCTATCTGACCCCTGATATGCTGCCCCTGCATCCTACCGTGACGGTCATGGACGTATCCTTCATTTCCATCAAGCTGATTCTGCCGGTGGCGGCAAGCCTGATGGGGGACGAAGGCTGCTTCTATACACTGATTAAGCCGCAGTTTGAGGTGGGCAAGGATCGCGTGGGCAAGAAGGGCGTGGTACGGGAAGCTTCCCTGCATGAAGAGGTGCTGAACGATATCGTTGCTTTCGCCCCTACCTTCGGCTGGCAGGTGCAGGCACTGGATTTCTCGCCCATTACCGGCCCCGAAGGCAACATCGAATTCCTTGGAAAGATCACGGTGAAAACCTCCGAGGAAGAGCCCTGCACCCAGGAAATGATCCATGAACTGGTGAAGCGGGCCCATGAAACCATGAAGAAACCGTAAACAAATCATGCAGACATGCATGAATATACTTGCATGAATATTCGATTTATGTTATAATCATCTCAGCTGTGAATATCACAACTGGATGAGGAGGACGAACATGAAAACGGTCCGTCAGGTCGCTATTTTGGATATTATTGCGAAGCAGGATATTGAAACGCAGGAGGATTTGGCTGAGGCACTTCGCCGTCACGGCATTCGGGTGACCCAGGCCACAGTGTCCCGCGATATCAAGGAGCTTCGCCTTTTGAAGGTTTTGACCCCTGCCGGCACTTATAAATATGCTACGGCAGACAAGGCAGAAAACGGCTTGTCTGAGCGGTTTGTGCGCATGCTGGCGGAGTCTGTGCTGTCTGTCAGCAGTGCGAACAATCTGGTGGTTGTGAAGACCTTGTCCGGCAGTGCCAACGTGGCGGCTGAAGCGCTGGACAGCATGCACTGGCCGGAGGTGCTTGGTACCCTGGCCGGTGACAATACGCTTTTGCTGATCGTTCGCTCCAATGAGGAGGCACCGCTGATCACCTCCCGCATTCACGAAATGATGAAGTGATGCCCGTAACGGAAAGGAGACTGCCATGATTCTGGCACTGAGAATACATGATCTGGCGCTGATTGAGTCGCTGAACATGGAGTTTCAGCAGGGTCTCCATGTGATGACGGGCGAAACGGGCGCCGGCAAATCCATCGTTGTAGACGCTGTCAATCTGGTGCTTGGCGGCCGTGCAGACCGTGATCTGATTCGCACGGGCAAGGAACGCGCGTGGGTCGAAGCTGAGTTCGACGTTGCCGGGCAGACGGCTGTGCTGGACATGCTTCACGAGCAGGAACTGGATGCAGACGGCGATATCGTTACGCTGTATCGGGAAATCAGCCGAAGCGGCCGGAACCTGTGCCGCGTCTGCGGCGTTACCATGCCGGTCAGTTTTTTGAAGGAATTGGCGGCGCTCCTGATGGACGTGCACGGTCAGCACGAGCATCAATTCTTGATGGATCCGGAGATGCATCTGGCATTTCTGGATCGCGCCGGAGATGCATCTCATCAGGAGCTGATCAAGTGCGTCAGTGATGCCCAGGCGGCTTTCCTGGTGAACCATCGGCAGTATGCCCATCTGGTTCGGGAAAATGAGCAAAAAAATTACCGCGTGAATGAGCTCAAGCAATCCCTTGAGGAATTGAAAAAGGCCGCCTTGAAATCCGGCGAAGAAGAAGCCTTGATGCTGGAGCGCGAGCGCTTCCGCCATGCGGAGAAGATTGTTTCTGCCGTGCAGTCGGCCTACGGAGCCATTGCCGCAGGGGACGACAGCGAGTCTGTGCTGACGCGGCTGAAGACCGCTACCGATGCGCTGAAGTCGCTGAATGACTTGGGCGAACCGTACACGGCTCTCGCCTCCCGGTGCGAGGGCGCATATTATGAATTGCAGGAAGTCGGCTATGATCTTGCCGACATGACGGAAAGCAGCGAGTTTGACCCTCGCCGCGCCGAACAGGTCGAGAATCGGTTGGAGCTGATTCGCCGCATGGAGCGGAAGTACGGCGGCACGGTGGAAACGGTGCTCAGCAAGCAAAAAGCGATGCAGGAGGAGCTTGACCATTTTGCCTCCATGGATCAGCAGGTCACCGAAATGGGACGCGTGCATAAGCGTCTTCTGTCGGAATACCGCATGCTTGCCCGCCAGCTGACGGATGCACGCCGTGCGCTGGCCACGACCTTCGAGCAGCAGATGATGCAGCAACTGAAGGATCTCGGCATGGAGAAGACGTGCTTCTCCGTGGCTTTCCTGGAGCATGAGAAACAGCAGATGCCCCAGCCCACCGGCGATGATCAGATTGAGTTTATGATTTCTCCGAACCCCGGCGAACCGCTGAAACCCTTGGCGAAGATTGCCTCCGGCGGCGAGCTGTCGCGTTTGATGCTGGCCATCAAATCCCTTGAAGCCGAAAAGGGCGGCGTGGGATGCATGGTGTTCGATGAGATTGACACAGGCATCAGCGGACGCATGGCACAGGTAGTTGCCGAGAAAATGGCGGCCATTGCGCGTAACCGTCAGGTCATTTGTGTGACCCACCTTCCGCAGATTGCGGCCATGGCAGACCACCAATTCCTTGTCGAAAAGCACGTGATTGACGGCCGCACCAGCACCAATGTGCATGCACTGTCCCATGATGAGCGCATCAATGAGGTGGCCCGCATGCTTGGCGGCGGCCAGGATACCCTCGAATCCGCCAGAAGCCACGCCGCAACCATGCTGGATGATGCGGAAAAGATGAAGCGAGGAGAGTAAAAACTGTCTTTTGCTTTCACCGATGAGCAGTAACGGGTATCACGCCCTTGCAAATGAGACAAGGGTGTGCTACAATTTAGTTGGCTTCCGACGAAGAAGCGTCGGCGAACGCTTCTTCATACTCGTTCTCCGTAGAGAACAAGCGCCAAGTGCCATCAGGCATCTGGCCGAGCCAACCGTCGTCTACCGGATAACCGATAGGCTTGGGCTTGGTCGTATGCACACGACCACCTCCTTTCCAAAGGATTGGAGGCGCCTGCCGCATGCGCATGTGCGGTAGGCTTTGCTTTAGAAAAAGGTACGCCACGTGCTTGTCATCGTGACAATCATGTGGTACAATATGTGTGTTACCAACGGTTGATCTCAAGCTTTCAGTCTAGGGTGAGTAGACTGTGAAGCACGACGACGTACAGCTTGGCAAAAGCCGCACGAGTGTCGCAAATCTTGAGTACACCAAGCGTGATGAGCTCCCCGTGGAAGAGCACAAACACGCACCATTAATAAGAACTCCTGCCTGCCAGGTAGGAGTTCTTATTAATATGAAGCCTTTGCTGATAACAGGGCTTTTCTTAGGGCTAAGACGTCATAAGGCGTTTCACCTTCAATGATGTCGATAGTGTCGTTAAAGAACCGAACGAATTGAATTATATTGTTATTTTTGCAAATAGCAATTTTTTCAAAACGAGGAGAAAACGGGTGAGAGAAGTACCACACGCTTGCATCCAGCAGAGGCGTGTGGTATAATGACGACTACAGACGGTCGACAGTTACGAGCCAGCTCTTTTCAAGCCAGCCGTATGCAATGACAACGAACAATCCCAAGGAGACTGCACGAATGTCCTTGCGGTCAATCCGTCTGGCAACGTGAATGCGCAGAGTTACCTCTGCCTCATTTGCAAGGCAAGCAAGAAGAGCACTCTTCAGCTCGCTGAGCGGAATGAGCTCACTGGCGTCCCAGCGAAGCGCATACGCGTTGCGATGCAAGACCAAAAGGTCGAGCACCAAGCCAATCACCTCCTTTCCGGAGTGTGATCTGTTAGCTATGCTGGCGGCATAGCAACAGGGGCTCCTAAAAGCATCCACTTGCGTGGGTGCTTTTAGGAGCCTCTGCTTTTGGCAGAGGCTCGGGGAGGATTAGCGGTACCACTCCACGAGATCCTTGCAAACGCTGTAGAAGTCGAAAGCGTCGGGGAGAAGCTGATACTGAAATCCTGCCCACTCAGGATCAGCGTTTGCCTCCTGAGTGTCGTGCCACCTGCACATGCAGGTGTTGACGCCGTCTTCGATCATTTCTTCGGACGGATCGGTGATGTTGAACATGAAATGCAGCTCGGCGCGGATGTTCTTCTCGAAATATCGGTACAGGGTCTTGCGGGTACGGGTAGCTTTGGACTCGATAGCAATGATCTTCAACATGGTAATTTCCTTTCTTGCCCAGCGCGTTTTGCGGGGCGGTCGTTGAGAATTGCAAGAGGCGTCCGAATGAAAGACGCCTCTTGCAGGGTGACGGGAACCGTGGTATACTAGGGTTAAGCCAAGCCAAAGGAAATCGGCCACTTTGCTTTGGTGCAAAGTGCGACGATGTCCCAGGCGTCATTCATGAATCCGACAAACTCCTCGGCAGAGCAGTCGTGCGGAACACGAACGACAAGGGCACAGCGCTTACCTTCGTTGAGACGTGCCGTCAAGAAACGGTACGTTGCTCGAACGTCGGGCAGGCACAAGCCCTCGGCTTCCCCTTGCATCGTGGCAACATTGACGTCAATGACCACGAGATACCACCTCCTTTCCAAAGGATTGGAGGCGCCTGCCGCATGTGCATGTGCGGTAGGCAGGGGCTCCTAGAAGCATCTACAGCAATGCCATAGGTGCTTTTAGGAGCCTCTGCTTTTGGCAGAGGGAACCACACACTTGTCATCACGACGATTGTGTGGTAGAATGATCCTGTTACCTGGAGCAGTTCTCCCAGAACATTTCCAGGTACTCGTCTTCCGTAGGGAAGTCGAGCCAGGAGCCGTCAGGCATGCGTCCGTGATAGACGTTGCCCAGGTCGTAACCGTAGGGCTCCTTCACAGAATCACCTCCTTTCCTCGCAGAGTCAGGAGGCCCGGCAGTGCTGCGACGCTGCCGGATTTCGTCTTTCTACGGTTCCCGTTTCGGCTCATGCCTTCATCAGGGGACGGACTTTTACCGCCCGACGGGGCAGAAGAAGATGTACCGCACGCTTGTCGTCGCGACAATCGTGTGGTACAATGGGTGTGTTACCAACAGTCAACCTCGATGCGCAGGCCTTTTGTGAGAAGTCCAAACGCAAGGACGACGTGCAGCTTGGAAGAAACGGCACGAACGTCCAACAGGTCAACAGGCTCGGTCACGTGAATGCACAGCGTTGCCGCTGTCCCATGCGCAAGACAAGCGTAAAGCTCACGCTTCAGCTTATCCAGCGTGATGAGTTCACCGGCGTCCCGGTGAAGCACAAACACGCGCCGATGCCCGACCAACAGGTTGAACACCATTGGCAATCACCTCCTTCCTGGAGGTGATTCCGCTATCCATGCTGGCGGCATGGACAACAGGGGCTCCTAGAAGCATCCACTTGCGTGGGTGCTTTTAGGAGCCTCTGCTTTTGGCAGAGGTGACGGGAACCGCATGCGCACATGCGATTCCGAGACGAATTTACGCCTGAAAAGTTTTCAGGACACAAAAGCCGGTGCAGATGCCCTCGGATAGGGGACAAAATGCGCCGGCTTTTTACATGGATCTCATCAAGGTTTTTCTTCATTTTTGGTTGACAATTGTGCGTGCACTGGGTATAATCAAAACGGTTTTGATGAGAGGCAGGTGAGACGAGTGGACGGCCAGGACAGTATCGGGCGAAGATGCTTTATTGGTGCGTCTGCCCGTTAAACCGAAGGCATAGAAGCACTGAGTATCTTTTCCGGTTCCTGTATTGTGCTGTAAATGGACAATTCAGGTTTTTTTGCGTGTCAAAAAAGAAATGAAAACCGAAAAGGAGGGGCTTCCAATGGAAGAAAGAGAAGATCTGAACGAGGAGATTCAGACCCATCCGGATTATGCGGCGGAGATTGCCGAACTGGTTCGCAGTGATGCTTCCACTGAAGAGAAAAAGGAGCGCCTGGCAGATTACCATGAAAGCGACATCGCTGATGCATGGATTATCCTGTCCGATGATGAGCGCAAGAGCTTGGTGGCACTGCTGGATCAGGATCAGTTGTCCGAAATCGTTGCTTATTTGGACGAGCCTGAGGAATATCTGAATAAACTGGGCGCGGACAAGGCGGCTGACATTCTGGAAAACATGGACGCCGATGACGCTATCGACGTTCTGGAAACCTTGGAGCCTGATCAGCAGGAAAAACTGATGGGCTTGATGGAGGAAGATGCCAGACAGGATATCGAACTGATTCAGTCCTACGATGAAGATCAGATCGGTAGCAAAATGACCACTAACTTCGTCAGCGTGGAGCGGGATTTGTCGATCAAGCAGGCGATGCACACCTTGATTGAGCAGGCGGCCGAAAACGATAATATCTCGACGATTTATGTGCTCAATCAGGACGGCACCTTCCACGGCGCTATTGATCTCCCTGATTTGATCCGCGCGCGGAACTACGTGGAGCTTGAATCCCTGGTCACGGTGTCGTACCCTTACGTTTTCGCCGATGAAAGCGTGGATCAGTGCATCGAGCAATTGAAGGATTACTCCGAGGACTCCATTCCTGTGCTGGATCATCAGATGAAGTTGCTGGGTGTCATCACGTCTCAGGACTTGGTGGAAGTCGTGGACGAGGAAATGGGCGATGACTACGCAAAGTTGGGCGGCTTGACGGAAGAGGAAGACTTGGACGAGCCTCTTCATCAGAGCCTGCGCAAGCGTATTCCGTGGCTGATTGTGCTGATGTTCCTTGGCTTGGCGGTTTCTGCTGTGGTGTCCATGTTTGAGCCGGTGATGGCGCAACTGACGCTGGTGGTTGCTTTCCAGTCCATGATTCTGGACATGTCCGGTAACGTTGGTACCCAGTCCCTGGCAGTAACCATTCGTGTCTTGTCTGACGAGCAACTGACAGGCAAGCAGAAACTGCACCTGGTGTTCAAGGAAGGCCGCGTGGGCTTTGTGGGCGGCTTGCTGTTGGGCATCGCGTCGACACTGGTCATTGGCCTGTATGTGCACTTCTGCCTGGCAAAAGATTGGCTGTTCAGCTTCGCAACGTCCGGCTGTATCGGCTTGTCCTTGATGGTGGCCATGGGTATATCCGCCCTGGTCGGCACGGTAACGCCTTTGTTCTTCAAGAAGATCAAGGTCGACCCTGCCGTGGCGTCCGGTCCGTTGATCACAACGATTAATGACTTTGTGGCTGTTATTACCTATTATAGTCTGGTAGAAATTTTGCTGATTAATCTCCTGCATCTGGCAGGCTGATGAATGACCGCTGTGAGGAAAGACAAATGACCCAGAGCAAAAAGCGCCTGCAAATGGCGTTTATGGTGAATGTGCTGGTAGCCGCCATGGAGATTGTTGCGGTGGTGAAGGGCCTCCTAACGGAATGGAAAACTCTGCAGGAAGTCTTCAATTTCTACACCCATGACAGCAATTTCCTTGCCTTGGTGGCATGCACGGTCATGGCTGTTGACCAGTCCATGCGGCTTCTGGGGGAGAAGAAAGAACCTTCGCGGCTGGCAATGCGCCTGAAGGCCATGGCAACGGGTGCGCTGACGCTGACGTTCCTGGTGGTGCTGTTTGTGCTGTGGCCGATGAACGGTCTCGAAAGCGGCAACTTCTGGTTCCTCGACAGCCTGAACATCTATCATCATACTCTGTGCCCACTGCTGTGCATCTGCTCCTTCATCTTCCTGGAGGACTACACTTCCTTCGGCAAGCGCGAGGCACTGGATACCATGCTGATTACCCTGGTCTATGGCATCATCATGGTGGTACTGATCCTCACAGGCACAGTAGCAGAAGCGCCGTATCCCTTCCTGCAGGTCAACGAGCAGTCGGTGGGCATGTCCATCCTGTGGTTTGTTGTGCTCATGGGCGGCTCCTATCTGATCTCCCTGGGTCTGATTGCTCTGAATCATCGGGCACAGCAGGGAAAACAGGGTGTGTCCGCAAAGAGAAAATAGAAGAAGTAGTAAGAACCGCTTGCTTTCGGAATTTCCGCAGCAGGCGGTTCTTCTCGTTATCATCGAAAGAAGGTGAGCAGAAAGTTTGCGGGGCGAAAATGTTTGCTAGA
>CAVBFK010000014.1:0-3152 GCA_963594395.1 Lachnospiraceae bacterium | reverse complement strand
GCCCATGGTTATGCCCTGGTGGTGGTGGCAACAGGCGGTAGCCATGCTGACCTGACGGATGATTATGCCGCCATCCCCAATGAAATGCGCGCTGTGGCTCATTATTTCGGCGAGGAGTATCTGCGCCGCGTCCGCTCCGAGGAGTTTATGCAGGCACTGCCTGCCCTCCACGGCAAGGTGAGCGACCGCGCCATCCTTCGTGCCATGCACTTCTATCAGGAGAACAATCGAGTGCCTGTGCAGGTTTCTGCCCTGGAGAAGGACGATTTGCAGACCTTCTTCAAGGAGATTATCGCCAGCGGCCGTTCCAGTTTCATGTATCTGCAGAACGTGTATGCTCATCCTGACGAGCAGGGTCTGTCCTTGGCTCTTGCCCTGGCGGAAAACATGCTGGACGGCAAGGGTGCATGGCGTGTGCACGGCGGCGGATTTGCCGGTACCACACTGAACTTCGTGCCCCAGGCTGATCTGGAGAACTTCGTCAGCTGCATGGAGGGCGTCTTCGGCGACCGTTGCTGCCATGTGCTGGATATCCGCCCTGTTGGCCCGAATGTGCTGGATCTGTAAGAGCGATCGTCAATAATTCAAAAGCACCGCTTGCAATGGTTGCAGGCGGTGCTTTTGAATAGAGGAAAGCGGCGACAGTAGGGAAGAAGAGTCTGCGGTGACATGTGCCTTCTTACGGCTTTCTCAGTGCCAGAATCCTATAAGTGCCTCACAAAAAATCTCCCTGCAAGGTTTTCCCCCTGCAGGGAGATTGTCGTTTACTGATTCAGTTGATTACTGATTGGTCTCATCAATGACTTCCAGGGTGATGGTCAGGTCGATGTACTCGCCATCGGGGATCTCATCATTGGTACCCAGGTCAGCCAGGCCAGGCACACGGTAGACCTTCACGGTCAGGGTGTCGCCTGCGGAGTGGGAGAACACCAGGGACTGCAGCTGGGTGCTGGAGGTGATCACCGTGCCGTCAACATCTACGATGATGTCACCAACCTGCATACCGGCCTCGGCGGCGGGACCATTCTCTTCAACCGTGGCAACATAGGCGCCGTTCGGCAGGGTACCGTTGGCCACGGCGGGGTGAGAAGTGTTCATGGTGGAGGTAGACACGCCCATGCGAGCACGGCTCATGGTCATGCTGGTGGAGCTGTCACTGGAAGAGGAAGAAGAGCTGGTGGAAGAGGTAATGTTACCGGACAGAACCTGCTCAATCAAGGGCTTTGCGGCGTTGATCGGGATGCACATGCCAATGCCGTCAACCGTGGTGCCGGAGTAAGCGGAACCGGTGTACTTCAGGGTAGGAATGCCCATCAGTTCGCCGTTGGTGTTGAACATGCCGCCACCGCTGTTACCGCTGTTGATAGCTGCATCGGTCTGAATCATGGAGTTCACCGTGGTCTCCTTGCGGCCGTACTTGTCGGTAGAGGAAGAAGAAACTTCACGGTTCAGGGCGGAAACAATGCCCACGGTTACGGTGCCGGCGAACTGCTCGCCCAGAGGATTGCCGATGCAGATGGCCCAGTCACCAACCTGCAGGGTGTCGCTGTCGCCCAGGGCAACAGGAGTCAGGTTCAGGTCAGAAGCCTGCACAATGGCGATGTCCAGGTTCTCATCATAGGCAACCAGCGTTGCGTCGTAGGAGTCCTCACCCACGGTGACCTTCAGGCTGCTGGCGTCTTCCACCACGTGGTAGTTGGTCAGCACGTAGCCGCCTTCGCCCACAACCACGCCGGAACCGGTAGCGGAGAGAACTTCCTGCTCCTGGCTGCTGCCGTAGCCGTTGCCATAACCGTTGCCGTAGCCGTAGCTACCGAACAGTCCGCTGCTGCCGCTGCCGTAGGTGCTGTAGCGAACGGTCTGATAGTTGCTGATGCCGACCACGCTGTCCTTCACAGCGCTGACGGCTTCGGTGAAGGGGCTGGTCACCACGGAAGAAGAAGTGCTGGTGGTAGTCGTTGCGGTGGTGTCCGTTTCAGCCTGCGCAGTGGGGTTCATAGCCATGGTCACGCCGCTTCCCAGCATAATGCCTGCCAGTGCGATGGCACTGTACGATACAATACGTGTCTTAAGATCCTTTTTCATGATCGTTCATCCTTTCTTATCAACCTTCCCTGAGGTTCCTCCCTCTCGGTTGATGATGTTAGTATAAACGACCTTTTTGACATACTCATGAACGGATTATGAACATTTGAAAATAAATCCATCACTTTCAGCGAAAAGTAAATCGCACAACCATCACCTAACCTTCACAAAGGCAGATGAAAGGGGTTGTGCGATGGAAAATGGCTTGTTATAAGGTTTTCAGGGCTTGGCAGAGCTTACTCAATCAGCCCGGGACAGTCGTAAAATTCGCCGCTCCAGTACAGCGAACCGCCTAATTGCTCTGCAGAGGCACCGTCAAAGAAGAAAATCACCCGCCGAACGCCTTTCGCGGCACACATCGTGTTCACAATACTGTAGCAGGTGAGCTGTTCGGAGTCGCTTCCGGCTTGACGGATGGTCTCTGCCGCATGGGCAGACAGGTTGATGACGAGGGTGTCATCTTCCAGGCTGAGCCCCAAAACATCAGCGTTGGTGAGCCCTGCAGGAAGCACATTGCTGATGCCGGCGGCGCGCTCTTCTGCGGTGGCACCCTGCATCAGTTCTTGTAGAAGCACCCGCGGGGAAGAGGTTTCGCCGGCAGGGAGCGTTCTGGTTACGGCCGTCAGCTTATCGCCTTTGGCCAGATAGATGGTGACCTGATCCATCAGGAAATCCTCAAAGGCCGTTCGGCGAATGACGCCGTCGTTGAAGACGACCGTTTCGCCGTTAAGACTGGTGACCTGCGTCAGCAATTCCGATCCTACCTGAATGTTCACGGCCGTGACCGAAGGAACAAAGGTCATCAGGGTGTCCGTCACCGATGCAACAAAGCAGTTCAGCGGAATGTCATAGGCGGCCAGCTGATTTTCCAGATCATCGACAAAGTTCAGCGTTACCAGCCGTCCGCCTTCCATCATGTCCGAAACCTGAGGGGAGGTGGTCATGAGATCGTCCAGCACAGGCATGCTGGCAGTGCCGGAAATGTATTGGGCACCGTCGCTGAGTGCCGTCATCAGCACAGCGGCCAACTGCTGGGGCGTTTGCCCGGGGAAGGTGAGGGTTCGCAC
>CAVBFK010000013.1:0-11431 GCA_963594395.1 Lachnospiraceae bacterium | reverse complement strand
GCATTCCGCAGGCTGTACAGGGCACCATGACCGTGCAGGTGCTGGACGGCGATATCGTCATCGGCTCCGCGTCTTTTGCCCTTGATTCGCTGACCAACATGGAAGGCATCGCAGCCTCCTTTGATCAGATTAATGTCAGCAACACCGGCGATCTGCTTCTCCGTGTGCTGGTGGAACGTGAGGAGGATGAGAACTTCTTCTCTCTTTATTATTGGAAGACCATCGACACGGGACGGTACGAGATTGCAGGCTCCGGGCTGGACAACTTGACCGTCAGCGGCGAGCAGGTAGAAGGCCGGCTTTCTTATTCGCTGACCATGATGCGTCCCACCAATGCGCTGACCGTTTATCTGATCGTCGTCATCGCAGTGCTTGTTCTGTATGCCCTGATGATGGTATGGACCATGCGTTGCCACAAGGCCGGCAAGAACAATATTGTGCTGGTGCTCTACGAAGAGTTCAAGCGCTACAGCTACCTGATTGAGCGGCTTGTGTCCCGCGACTTCAACACCAAGTACCGTCAGTCCATTCTAGGTGTGCTGTGGAGCTTCCTGAATCCTTTGCTGACCATGCTGGTGTACTACATTGTGTTCTCCACGGTGTTTAAGAGCAACATTCCCAACTTCCCTGTGTACCTGCTCACCGGTATCGTTATGTTCAACTTCTTCAGTGAAGCCTCCAGCATGTGCCTGGAATCCATCACCTGTAACGCTTCCCTGATTACCAAGGTCTATGTGCCCAAGTACATTTATCCACTGAGCCGGGTCATGTCTTCACTGGTAAACCTGGTCATCTCCCTGATTCCTCTGCTGATTGTGACCCTGATTACCGGCGTTCATCTGAACTGGTCGCTGTTGCTGTTGCCCATCCCGATTCTGTGCGAAGCGGTTTTCGCCCTGGGCATGGGCATGATTCTGGCCACCAGCAACGTTTTCTTCCGGGACACCAAGTTCCTGTGGAGCGTGCTGATTATGATGTGGAACTTCCTGACCCCTGTGTTCTATCCGGAATCCATCATTCCCGCCAAGCTGACCACGCTGTATCATATGAATCCCCTGTACCAGTTCGTTTATTTCCTCCGCTGCATTCTGATTGACAATGTGACGCCCCAGCCCATTACTTACATCTACTGCATTGTGTGCGCGGTGGTTCCCCTGCTGCTGGGTCTGTATGTTTTCCGCAAGTATCAGAATCGCTTCGTACTGTACCTGTGAGGTGTAAAAGATGAGTGACATCATGCTTTCCATCAAGGACGTCGGCGTCTGCTTCCGTATGGATGCAAACCGCACCACCAACCTGAAGGAGTGGGCTGTCCGCGCACTGAAGCGGCAGAACAAAGTGGAAGATTTCTGGGCCCTGCGGAATGTAAGCTTTGACGTTAACAAGGGCGAGGTGCTCGGCCTGATCGGACGTAACGGTGCCGGCAAGAGTACCCTGCTGAAGGTCATTTCCGGCATCATTAAGCCCCAGGAAGGCACGGTAGAACGTGCCGCCCGCATCGTGCCCATGCTGGAATTGGGCAGCGGCTTTGATATGGAGTTAACGGGGACGGAAAACATCTTCCTGAACGGCGCCATTCTGGGCTACACCAAGCAGTTTCTGGAGGATCGCTACGACAGCATCGTGGAATATTCCGAGCTGGGCAATTTCATTAACATGCCGCTGAAGACGTACTCCTCCGGTATGCTGGCGCGCTTGGCCTTCTCCGTGGCCACCATGGTGAAGCCTGAAGTGCTGATTGTAGACGAAATTCTGGCCGTCGGCGACGAGCACTTCCAAAAGAAGAGCCACGAGCGCATGATGGAACTGATGAGCGGCGGCACCACGGTGCTGTTTGTCAGCCACAACATTGCCCAGATCCGCTCCATGTGCCAGCACGTGGTATGGATGGATCACGGTCACGTGAAGATGATGGGCGAAGCCGCCGATATCTGCGAACTGTATTCCCGGGAGTAAATTGCTTTCCCACCGGACAGAAAGGAGGCAAGTATGGAAAAAGTCAGTGTCATTACCCCGACGCATAATGGTCTGGCCACGCTACCCGAAACCGTTGCCTCCGTTCAGGCGCAGACTTATGCCTCCATTGAGCACATCATTGTAGACGACGGATCCGATGATGAAGCTTTCCTGCAGTACCTGTCCAGCCTGCCGAAAGGGATTCAGGTGATGCATCAGACCAATGCCGGTCCCGCCGCCGCCAGAAACCACGGCATTGATGCGGCCTCCGGCACGTACATTCTTCTGCTGGATGACGATGACTTGATCGATCCCACCTATATTGAAAAGGCTGTGCAGATCCTTGACCGCGGTGAAGCGGACATTGTGTACTGCCAGGCAGACCGCTTCGGCGAAGTGGAATGCCCGTGGGATCTGCCGCCCTTCTCCCCCGTCACCATGCTGGTGGACAACGTGGTCTTCATCACTGCCTTGTTCCCCAAGGCACTGTGGAACCGCGCCGGCGGTTTTGATGAGGGTATGAAAAAGGGGCTGGAGGATTACGACTTCTGGCTCACCCAGCTGGAGCATGACGCAAGATTCTACCGCATCCCCGAGGTGCTGTTTCACTGCCGGGTGAAGCCTCAATCCCACAACGTAGAATCTGCCAACACTGAGCAGAAGCTGCTGGACAACTACAGCTACCTATATCAAAAGCACCACGCGCTGTTCCTGCGCTATGAGGAAGAATACATGGCCGCCCTTCGTGCGGACTGGATTCACCTGCGCTATATTCTCAACAAACCGGTTGAGCCGCCGCCTCCCCCGCCGCCCCCCAAGGGATTGCGCGGACATGCAGGAGCGCTGCTTCGGCGGATCATCAACGGAAAAGGAGTGAAGAACCATGGCGAAGCTTGATCTGCGCCCCGGCCATGCCAACGATACCAAGACCTACTCTGACGGAAGCATCGAGCAAGAAATGCTGCAGGCTGTTTCCGCCGGCAGAGAAATCGACTGGTATGCTGACAAGCGCTGGCCAATCATCTGCCACTTCTCCCCCCTGCGCTCCAACATTTTCAACTGGTACCCTTTCAAAGATGGAGCTACCGTGCTGGAAATCGGTGCCGGTTGCGGCGGATTGACGGGTTACCTGTGCGAGCGGGTTGCCCATGTCACTTCAGTTGAGAAGTCTCTCATCCGCTCCGAAATCAACCTGAAGCGCCACGCAAACAGCGAAAATTTGGAGATTGTAGTGGATGACTTCGCCACCATGGAGCTTGACAAAAAGTACGACTACGTGGTGGTCATCGGCGTGCTGGAGTATGCCGCCTGGACATCCCCCGGGGATGATCCTGCAGATTCCTTCCTGCGGAAAGCCGCTTCCTTCCTGAAGGAGGACGGCAAGATGCTGGTGGCCATTGAGAATCGACTGGGTCACAAGTATCTCTCAGGCGCACGGGAAGATCATGTCGGTCGCTTCTTTGCCGGCATCAACAACTATGTAGGTGAAAGCGTCCGCACCTTCTCCCGCAGTGAGCTGACGGCCAAAATCGAAGGTGCCGATCTGCACGTAAGCCGCTTCTTCTATCCCTATCCGGATTACAAGTTCCCGGAAGAGATTTTCACAGACGCCTCAGTGAACGAGCGCTATCCCATCTCCACCGATTATCGGCTGGATGCCACCCGCGTGTCCATCTTCTCCGTGAAGGATTTCTATCAAGGGCTGATGGGCGACGGCATTGCAGGCAACTTCGCCAACTCTTTCCTGGTGGAAATCACCAAGGATGCGCTTCAGGCACCTACGCCCTACAAATATGTGAAAGTATCCAACAACCGCAAGCGTGAGCACGCCATCTGCACCATCATCACCGATGACAATCAGGTGCTGAAGCAGGCACTGTACACCAGCGGTGAAGAGCATATCCGCAGCATCGCCGCTCTGGGCGGCCATGTCTACACCGATGCCCTGCGGAACGTTACCTGCACCCCGACTGACAACCGCAGTGTTGCCTTCCCCTATGTGGACGGAGCTTCTCTGCAGAGTCGCTTGACCGCCGCCGCCCCCGAAGATCGGGAAGGCATGATCCTGCAGTGGTTTGCCTGGCTGAAGGACGAGCTCTTCTCCGCCGGCGATGTCCATCTGCAGGAAGATGACAACGAAGCCTTCCGTCAGGTTTTCGGTGATGCCGTTTGCACGGATAACCTGCATTGGGTGCCCTGCGGCAACATTGATATGATCCCCTCCAACATTTTCGGTAAAATCGGCAATGCCACCCTCATCGATTATGAGTGGCAGATGAATTTCCCCGTGCCGGCAGAATTCAGCCTGTGGCGCTTCCTCATCAGCCTGATGAATGACACCGGACTTCTCAGCATGGACTACGCCACAGATGAGAAGCTGATGGAGCTACTTTCCTGCTCGGCAGAAGCACTGCGTTGCTTTGAACAGTGGGTGTTCGTCTTTGCCAACGAGTACACCGGCATGAAGAGCATGGTGGCCCTATCTCAACCGATTTATCCGCTGGACTTTGATGATGCCATCAATGCTCAGAAGCTGGCCAAGGAACAGCAAGCGGCGCTGTCTCAGGCCTACGATGCCACCCACGTATTAACCCAGAACAATCAGCAGCTGTCCAATGCCCTCGCAGTCGCCAAGCGTGAGATTGCCGATGCCCGTCAAGAGCTCGCCGATGCCCACAAGACCATCGATGATCTGAATGGTGAACTTCAGCTGATCAAGGGAAGCCGTACCTGGAAAGTTCGCACAACCGTGCAGAAGATTCTTCGGTAAGGCACAAAAGGAGACAATCGGATGAATACGAATCCCATCGTGACAGTTGTTATGCCCTGCTATAATGACGGATGCTACATTCAGGAAAGCGTAGCTGCCGTCAAAGCGCAGACTTATCCCGAAATTGAGCTGATCATTGTGGATGACGGATCAGACGATCCGAAGACGCTGTCTGCCCTGGCAGAGCTTCAGAAGGGAGACCGCATCACGGTTCTTCGTGCAAATCATATCGGTCCTTCTTCGGCACGGAACACAGGCATTGCCGCGGCCAAGGGCAAGTACATCCTGCCCCTGGATTCTGATGACACCATCGATCCCACCTACATTGAAAAAGCGGTGAAGGTGCTGGAAACCCGCGATGACATCGGCGTCGTGTACTGCCAGGCAGATCTGTTCGGTGCCCAAACGGGACGCTGGGATCTGCCCAACTACTCCCGGGAAGCCATGCTGTTTGACAACATCGTGTTCGTGACGGCACTGTTCCCCAAGGAGCTGTGGCAGAAGGTGGGCGGCTTCAACACCAACATGAAGGACGGCATGGAGGACTACGACTTCTGGCTCTCCATTCTGGAAACAGGCAAGGAAATCTATCAGATTCCCGAGGTACTGTTCCACTACCGCATTAAGGAACAATCCCGCACGTCCCAATTTCAGAAAGAGCCCAGCAGTATCAAGGCTACTTACCATCAGCTGCTGAACAATCACAAGCAATTTCTGCTGAAGAATGCGGATGTGATTCTTCCGCAGATGCGGGATGCACTGATTGACCAGCTCTATCTGCGCCGCATTGCCGAACAGCAGGCGCAGATGTATCAGCAGCAGGCACAGTCCATCGCCAAGGTTCGCCAGATTCCCGTCATCGGTACGGTTCTTCGCAAGATCTATCATCTTTTTGCCAAGTGATGATCACCCGGCAAGCAGGAGGAAGCTTTTTATGATTATCTTTACCTCTGTATGCAGCAACTACGTCCACAAGGCTCGCTGCCTCGCCCAGTCCGTGAAGCAGCACATGCCCTACGCCAAGTTCTTCCTCTGCCTGACAGAGCGGGAGATCCCCGACGGCGTCCGCTGCAAGGAATTTGACCAGATTGTGCTAAGCAAGGATATGTGGCCGGGCAACTTCGACCACTTCATCTTCAAGCACGCCATTGTGGAAGCCTCCACGGCCGTGAAAGGTGAGTTCTTCCGCTACCTGCAGAAGACCTACCCGGACGAGACGGAGTTCATCTACCTCGACCCGGACTGCTATGTATATGATGATATGCCCGAGCTCCGCGAGAAGCTGAAGACCCGCCCCATCGTGCTGTGCCCTCATCTGCTCAAGCCCGGCAACATTGATATGGAGCTTTCCAGCACGGCGCACGGCGTGTACAACCTGGGTTTCCTGGCTGTGAACCATTCTGAAGAGGCCGTGAAGTTCATCAACTGGTGGGCTGACCGTCTGCAGATGTTCTGCTACGATGATATTCCTCGCGGCATCTTCACGGATCAGAAGTGGATTGACCTGGCGCCTTGCTTCTTTGATACGGAGATTTTCAAGCATCACGGCTACGACTTTGCGACCTGGTCCTTGATGGACTGCAACCTGTCCAAGAAGGACGGTCACTACTTTGTCGAGGGCGATCCCCTGCGGTTCATTCACTTCTCCGGCTATGACAGCGACACCATCGATATGTGCATGCGAAACTGGATGCCCGCGGATGAGAAGATCTTCCACGAGCTGTACGCCGACTATCGTGTTCTCCATGAGAAGAACGATGCGGATCACATTTCCAAGACGCCCTGGAGCTACAACACGTATCTTTCCGGCGACAAGATTGACAAGCAGGTGCGGATCGACTACCGCAACAATCTCAGCCGCATGGACGGCGTGGAAAATCCCTTTGCCCTCAGTGATGCCGAGCTGAAGGCCATGCTCATGACAGAGCAGGAACAGCTTCTCGCTCAGCCTCTATCGAAGCGCGCCATGGCTGTCCTTCGCGAAAAGGGCTTCGGCAGCTTCTGCAAGAAGGTCGTCAATCATTTCTTCCATACATCATTTGAGTAAGATGAGATTTTTTCGAGAGGGCGGCTTTTGTGCCAAAAGCCCCCTCCCACACCCACCCCGAAAACCAGTACGGGCGATGTCTTTTTGAGACATCGTCTTTTTTCGGCAGAAGACTACTCAAAAGGAGTGCACCCCCGAAGGGTGCAGGGGCGACCGCAAACTTCGTCTGTTTTCATGCCCCTGCTCGCAAGGTGAAATCCCCTTGTTAGATAGCAAGCTGGTCGTATGGAGCGAACAAATTTATTTCCCTATTCCAGGGGCTTTGCGGTCGCCCCTGAACCCTTCGCGCGTCCTCTTCGATGAGGTTGGTTTGTTATGAAACTAAAAAGATTCGGAAGAGAGCCCCTTCAAAAATGGGGACTGCGAAGGGGTCAAGGGGGCGACCGCAAAGCCCCTCTTGATTCTCTCGAAAAGTTTTCTGCAAAGGAACGAGCTTGTCATATAGAACAAACAAGTTAGGATCTTTATTCCAGGGGCTTTGCGATCGCCCCTGAACCCTTCGCATGTTCTCTTCGATGAAGTTGATTTGTACTGGAATCCCTGCGAATTTTCTCATCATCATTTGCTGACATCCCAATGTTTTTTTTGAAAATACTTGACAAAGCGACCGAAGAGGGCTATTATATGCAATGTAGTTAGCACTCAATGCAAGTGAGTGCTAACAGAAAAGAAACGAAAGGAGCGCACACGATCATGAGCATGATGGATGAGCGAAAGTTCCGTATCCTGCAGGCAATCATTGACGACTATATCCTGACCGCCGTGCCTGTGGGCTCCCGGACGATCTCCAAGAAATACGACATGGGTCTTTCCAGCGCCACCATCCGCAATGAAATGAGCGACCTGGAAGAGCTCGGCTATCTGGATCAGCCCCACGTCAGCGCAGGGCGTATCCCCTCCGCCAAGGCTTACCGCCTGTATGTGGATCAGTTGCTGAAGAGCAAGCGCATCGCCTCCGACGATGTGGCCGATGTGCAGCAGCACTTCCTGGGGCGGATGCGTCAGATGGAAGATGTCATCGACCATGCGGCGCAGGTGCTGAGCGATTTGACCCACTACACCGCTGTGGTGCTTCCCCCCACCGGTTCACAGCCCCGAATCCGCAATATTCAGCTGGTTCCTGTTTCCTCGAGCACCGCGTTAGTGGTGATTGTAACAGACGGCGGGATTGTGCGGGACACAGTGATCAACATCAGCGAGCAGCTGGACAGCGATGCACTGTACAATATTTCCCGCACGCTGACCAATCAGCTGTCGGGGCACACGTTGGCAGAAGCCACGGTCATTCTTCCCCACCTGGCACAGACCATGCAGGACAATGAACACCTGCTGGAAGGCATCAGTTCCTTCATGGATCACGCCAAGGGCGGGCACACCCACGTAGCTGTCGGCGGTGCGAGCAATATGCTCTCCTATCCCGAATACAACGATGTGGAGAAGGCCCGGAACTTTGTTAGTCTGATCGAAACCCGTGACAAGCTGGCAGACATTGTTTCCCAGCATGGAGAAATGGCTTTCACCGTGCGCATCGGTCCGGAGACCGGCGTACCGGAGATGACCGATTGCTCCATTATCACGGCCACCTATTCCACGCGGAATGGTCAGCAAGGCACCATTGGTGTCATCGGTCCCACGCGGATGCAGTACAGCCGCGTCCTCTCCATCCTGAGCAGCATGGGCAATCAGCTTTCCCAGCTCTTCGGAAACGATGGACAGGAGCCGAAGATTGACCAGGACGCAAAGAAGGAATAACGTATGAAAAAAAGAAAGGCAGTTAAGGCAATGACAGAAGAAAAAAAGAAGCCCGCAACGGCTGAAGAAGCCCCCGTGCAGCAGGAAGTTCCCGCCCAGGATGCCGCTGAAAGCACCGCTGAGCAGGATGCCGCCGCACTGACCAAGCAGCTGGAAGCCGCCGCTGCCAAGGCTGATGAGTATCTGGCCATGGCACAGCGTGTGCAGGCAGACTTCGACAACTTCCGCCGCAGAAATGAAAGCGCCCGTGTGGACGCCTACGCCGAAGGCCAGCGGAACGTAGCCGCCGCCATGCTGCCTGTGCTGGATAACCTGGAGCGGGCTGTGGAAGCCTCCGGCAGTGCGGAAGGCGATTCCCTGAAGAGCGGCGTGGAACTGACGCTGCGCTTGATGCGGGACGCCTTGACCAAGCTGGAAGTAACCCCCATTGACCGCCAGGGTGAGATGTTCGATCCGCATCTGGAAAACGCCGTGCTGCAGGGTACGGCCGATGACGGCGAGCCCGGCACAGTATGTCAGGTACTGCAGAAGGGCTACATGATGGGCAAGACGGTTCTCCGCCATGCCATGGTGAAGGTTGTGCCGGAAGACTGACACTTCCTTCCGCAGACAGGTTCAAGCGCCATGCGCTTTTCCTGATAGATATACATTCAACAAAAGACATTACCAAACGAGCAGTTTGATATTTAGGAGGAAGAAAAAATGAGCAAGATCATCGGTATTGACTTGGGTACTACGAACAGCTGTGTCGCCGTGATGGAAGGCGGCAAGCCCGTTGTTATCGCGAATGCAGAAGGCAGCCGCACCACGCCTTCCGTTGTGTCCTTCACCAAGGACGGCGAGCGTCTGGTGGGTCAGACCGCAAAGCACAAGGCTGTGATCAATCCTGATCGCACGGTTATCTCCATCAAGCGTGAAATGGGCACCGGCTACAAGGTGAGCATTGACGGCAAGGACTACACCCCTCAGGACATCAGCGCCATGATCCTGACCAAGATGAAAGAGACTGCTGAGTCCTATCTGGGCGAAAAGGTCACCGAGGCTGTAATCACCGTTCCTGCTTACTTCAACGACAGCCAGCGTCAGGCCACCAAGGACGCAGGCCGTATCGCCGGCTTGGACGTGAAGCGTATCATCAACGAGCCTACCGCTGCAGCTCTGGCCTATGGCCTGGACAAGGACGGCAACCAGAAGATTCTGGTGTACGACCTGGGCGGCGGTACCTTCGACGTGAGCATCCTGGACATCGGCGACAGCGTGTTTGAAGTTCGTGCCACCAACGGTAACACCCGTCTGGGCGGCGATGACTTCGACCAGCGCATCATCAACTACATTGCCGACAGCTTCAAGAAGAGCGAAGGCATTGACCTGCTGCAGGACAAGACCGCTGCACAGCGCTTGAAGGACGCCGCTGAGAAGGCCAAGATTGAATTGAGCGGTGCTACCACCACCAACATCAACCTGCCTTTCATCACCGCTGATGCTACCGGCCCCAAGCACCTGGACATGACCCTGACCCGCGCTAAGTTCGACGAGCTGACTGCTGACCTGGTGGATGCCACCATCACCCCCATGAAGAACGCTCTGCGTGATGCCGGCATGACCGTGGATCAGATCGACAAGGTCATCCTGGTGGGCGGTTCTACCCGTATCCCCGCTGTGCAGGCCGCTGTGCAGAAGTTCACCGGCAAGGAGCCCTTCAAGGGCATCAACCCTGACGAGTGCGTGGCTATCGGCGCTGCCATCCAGGGCGGCGTGCTGGCCGGCGATGTGAAGGACGTCCTCCTGCTGGACGTGACGCCCCTGTCCCTGGGTCTGGAAACCGAGGGTCACATCTTCACCAAGCTGATCGAGCGCAACACCACCGTTCCTACCAGCAAGAGCCAGGTGTTCTCCACCGCCGCTGACGGCCAGACAACCGTGGAAATCAACGTGCTGCAGGGCGAGCGCCAGATGGCTTATGACAACAAGTCCTTGGGCCGCTTCCAGCTGACCGGCATTGCTCCCGCTCCCCGCGGCGTGCCTCAGATCGAAGTTACCTTCTCCATTGATAACAACGGCATCGTGAACGTCAGCGCCAAGGATAAGGCCACCGGTCACGAGCAGAAGATCACCATCACCGCTTCCACCAACCTGAGCGAGGAAGAGATCAACCAGCGCGTGAAGGAAGCCGAGCAGTTCGCTGAGCAGGACAAGAAGCGCAAGGAAGAGGTTGAGACCCTGAACCGCGCTGACAGCCTGATCTACGAGACGGAAAAGCAGCTCCGTGAGAATGGCGAGAAGCTCTCCGATGAGGACAAGAACGCCATCCAGAGCGAGATTGACTCCTTCAAGAAGGTTCGCGAGGGCAACAACGCCGACGAGATCAAGTCTGCTATGGACAGCTTCACCCAGAAGGTGTATGCCATCTTCGGCAAGCTGTATCAGCAGCAGGGTGGCGAGGGCGCTCCTGACATGGGCGGCAACGCACAGAGCGGCTCCACCAATCCTGACGGCAGCGTGAACGCTGACGGCGACGTGCACTAAGTCCTTTATTCACCCCGGGCGTAAGTGCCACCGGCCTGCGCCCGGGGATTTCCCGGTTTATTCAGGCAGTTTCATCTGCCGGTGATTTCGCGAGGTGAGAGAACATTGGCAACCAAGCGTGACTATTATGAGGTGCTGGGCGTCAGCAAAACGGCAACGCAGGATGAGATTAAGTCCGCTTACCGCAAGAAGGCGAAGGAATGCCACCCTGACCTGCACCCTGATGATAAAACAGCTATGGATCGCTTCAAGGAGCTGAACGAGGCCAACGAAGTGCTGAGTGACCCCCAGAAGCGTGAACAATATGACCGCTATGGCTTTGACGGCCCCAACATGGGCGGCAATCCCTTTGGCGGTGCCGGCGGCGCAGGCGGATTTGA
>CAVBFK010000012.1:0-2110 GCA_963594395.1 Lachnospiraceae bacterium | reverse complement strand
AAGTACAACGGCAGTAAGTTCCTGCATGCGGCCATGACCTTGGGGCTGGGCGATGATATCACCATGCCTGAAAATTTGACCTACGTCAACGTGCTGACGGCCTCCGCAGAAGAGCAGCAAGCCTTTGAAGATGCCCTCTATGAAGGCCTGGATCAGAGCACAATCACCATGTTCAAGGTTCTTCCGCTGAAACTGCTCCGCAAGCTGGTGGAACTGCAGCAGGAAATGAACAACTATCAGCAGGTCATTACGCAGGAATAAGATCTTTTCTTCAATGAAAGTACGCGGCTTGATGGGGGAAATGCCTATCGAGCCGCGTCTTTTTGCATGAAAATACGGCAGGAACCCTTCTGAATCCGTGGGTTCATTTTGACATGAGATAACATCCATGATATAATAATTCAGTTTAGATAGGAAAGGAGGGGATCTGTGTGATAACGACTGTCTGCATGAACCCTTCTTTTGACAAGACCGTCGAAGTGGATCACATGACCCTTGGCGACGTGAACCGCATCAAGAGCATCCGGCTGGATATGGGCGGCAAGGGATTGAACGTTGCCGCTGTTGTTCATCGCCTGGGGTTTGAGGTGCAGTGCCTGGGCTGCATGGGGGAAGACGGCGCAAACCGCTTGCTTGCCATGATGGAGGCAGAAGGAATCAGCCATCGATTTCTGACGGTGCCGGGAGCGGTTCGCACCAACACCAAGGTTGTCTGCAGAGACGGCCAGGGCGTAACCGAGCTGAACGAACCCGGTGCCCGCATGGACGAAACACAACTGCAGGCCTTCATGGAATTGGCACAGCAGTGCATCCCTGATGGCAGTACAGCGGTGCTGACAGGCTCGCTGCCGCCGGGATGCCCGCGGGATACCTATCAGCAACTGATGCAACGGATGCCCCATGTGCGCTGGATTCTGGATGCAGATGGTGAGCCGCTGCTGCATGGTGTGCAGGCACATCCTTTTCTGATCAAGCCTAACTTGACGGAGCTTCAGTCGTCCCTGGGTCGCACGTTGACGGATATTGCATCCATCTGCGACGGCGCCATGGAGTTTGTCCGCCGCGGTGCTGAGCATGTGGTGGTTTCCATGGGCGGCAAAGGTGCGGTGTGCGTTTCTGCCAAGGAGCGCCTGTACGCGCCTCAGGTAGAAGTAGAGGTAAAATCCACTGTCGGTGCAGGGGATGCCATGGTGGGCGGTATGCTGAAAGGCCTGGAGGAAAGCGGCGATATGGCCTATGCTTTCCGTTGCGGGATTGCCGCAGGAACGGCCTCGGTGATGACGGAAGGCACCCAGCTGATCCGCACCGAAGATTTCGCGCGCATTCTGGAGCAAGTACGTGTACAGGAAGTGTGACCTTTGTTTTGGAAAAAACGCAAGCCCAGCATGACAGACGGGGTCATCGACCTGATTCCGCTGTCGCTGTATCCGCCGGATGAAGAAATGGAGTTCGGCGATAACTATGATTATATGATCGTGCCCCACGGCACCCGGCGGGAGGCGGGACGCATCAATCTCCGCCTGGGTGAGAGCGAGTGCGTCTACTACTTCGGCCACATCGGCTATCATGTGGACCTGGGCTACCAGGGGCACCACTTTGCCAGGCGGGCGTGTGCGCTCTTACGGGATATGATCATTGCCCACGGGAAGAGCAGTGTGGTCATTACCACCGATCCTGATAATTGGCCCAGCCGGCGCACCTGCGAGGGACTGGGCTGTACCCTGGAAAACATCGTGAACGTTCCGGAGGACATCCAGGAACGCTGGGAAATCAGTGCGGTGAAATGCCGCTATATCTGGCGGATGGACAGCGAACCGCGTCCTCTGCCGCCGGAATCAATCTAACCCATCGGAGGAATCGCATGGAAGCAATGGCTGCGGGTGTCAAGGTACACTATACGCTGTGCGGAGAGGGAAGCAAGCGGGTGGTTCTCCTGCATGGCTGGGGCTGTGCAATCAAGCTGATGCAGCCTGTGGCAGATGCCCTGAAGCAGGATATGCAGGTGCTGTGCATTGATTTTCCCGGCCATGGCGAAAGCGGACGTCCCCCGGAACCCTGGGGCGTGCCGGAATATGCGGCCTGCCTGAAGGAACTGCTGACGCAGCTGAAT
>CAVBFK010000011.1:0-2540 GCA_963594395.1 Lachnospiraceae bacterium | reverse complement strand
GGGCTTTGCGGTCGTTCCGCAACCTCAATCGTCGCGGCGATACGCCGCTCGTTTCGGTTGATGCGTTCGCGGCTGCGACACGCGCCACTGGCGCGTAGCCGCTCTCTTACCCCTTGACCCCTTCGCAGTCCTCTTTCTTGAAGGGGCACTCTTCCGAAACTGTTTTAGTTTCAATACAAACCAATTTCATCGGAGGTGACTGCCCGAAGAAGTCCAGAGGGCGACCGGAAAGCCCTCTGGAATAATGGGCTTAACTCGTTTAATTCATACGACAAGCTCATTCCTTTGAAGAAGAATTTAATTGAGCATCAAGGGGCTTTGCGGTCGTTCCGCAACCTCAATCGTCGCGGCGAAAACGCCGCTCGTTTCGGTTGATGCGTTCGCGGCTGCTATACGCGCCACTGGCGCGTAGCCGCTCTCTTACCCCTTGACCCCTTCGCAGTCCCCTTCCTTGAAGGGGTACTGTTCCGCAACTTTCAAGTTTCAATGCAGTCCCATTATACCACTTCCCCCTTCATTTCCCAACCCACAAATTCCCTTGACATTGCCCCTTAATTCTCTTATAATAACCAATGGTAATTATCGATGATAACTAATGCCCGATGGGAGGCTCTCATGACCGGAGAAAAAATCAAGCGCCTGCTGGACGCCTGCTACCAGGCCAAGCGCGTCCGCGACCTGCTGCCGCCCCTGCCCAATGGGGTCATGCCGTCCTACATCCACTACCTGGACACCGTTGCCCGGCTGGAAAAGGCCGGCCCCGTCCGCGTCAGCGACGTCAGCGATGCCCTGAATCTCCCCCGCCCCGGCGTCACCCGCACGGTGAAGGACATGGAGGCGAAGGGCTATCTGCGCAAGGTTGCCTCGGAGGAAGACGGCCGCGTGACCTTTATCTCCCTGACGGAAGCGGGGGCAGACTTGCGGGAAAAGTACGATGAGCGCTTTTTTGCCGCCATGGTGGAAAAATTGGTCGACGTGTCAGACGCTGACGCGGACTGCGCCATCCGCACCATTGGGAAACTTTATGATGTGATGTGCACGGGAGGGATTTCCATTGAGTAACGAAAAGTCAGACTTTACCCAAGGCAATATTCTGAAAAAACTGGTGGCCTTCATGATGCCTGTGCTGGCAGCGCTGATTCTTCAGGCGGCCTACGGCGCGGTAGACTTGCTGGTGGTGGGTCACTTCGGCTCCACGGCAGGATTGTCCGCCGTGTCTACAGGCTCTCAGGTGCTGAACCTGGTGACCTTCGTCATTACCCAGCTGTCCATGGGCATTACGGTGCTCATTGCCCGCTATCTGGGCGAAAAGCATGAGGATCAAATCGGCAGCGTCATCGGCGGATCTACCGTGGTGTTTGCCATCATTTCCGCCGTGCTGTTCGTGGTGATGCTCACCCTGGCGCGGCCCATTTCCGTGCTGATGCAGGCGCCGGAAGAGGCCGTGAGCCTGACCAGCGACTACGTCCGCATTTGCGGCGGCGGTATCTTCTTCATTGTGGCGTATAACGTGCTGTCCGCTATCTTCCGCGGCCTGGGCGACAGTAAGTCTCCCCTGATCTTTGTGGCGGTGGCCTGCGTGGTGAACATCGTGGGCGACCTGCTGATGGTGGCTGTGTTCCACATGGATGCCGCCGGCGCCGCTTGGGCGACCGTGGCTGCCCAGGCGGTCAGCGTGGTGTTTGCCCTGTGGCGGCTGAAGAAGATCGGCATGCCCTTTACCATCACCAAGGCAGATTTCCGCATTAACCACCAGAGCCGCAAGGCCTGCAAGATCGGTCTGCCCCTGGCTCTGCAGGAGTTCCTGACCCAGATGTCCTTCCTGGCCCTGTGCGCCTTCGTGAACCGGCTGGGTCTGGAAGCTTCCAGCGGCTACGGCGTGGCCTGCAAGGTGGTCAATTTCTGCATGCTGGTGCCCAGCGCCCTGATGCAGTCCATGTCTTCCTTCGTGTCCCAGAACGTGGGCGCAGGCAATGAGAAGCGTGCCCGTCAGGCGCTGTTCACGGGCATGGGTGTGGGTCTGGTCATTGGCGTCTTGGTGTTTGTGCTGGTGCTCTTCAAGGGCGACCTACTGACGGGCATCTTCACCACCGAGGAAGCGGTGATTCAGCGCGGCTTTGAGTACCTGAAGGGCTTTGCCCCCGAGACCATAGCCACCGCCATGCTCTTCAGCATGCTGGGCTACTTCAATGGTCACGACCAGACCGTGTTCGTCATGGCGCAGAGCCTGATTCAGACCCTGCTGGTACGCCTGCCCCTGGCCTATGTCATGAGCATCCAGCCCAACGCCAGCCTGACGAAGATTGGCCTCTCCGCCCCCATTGCTTCCTTTGTCGGCGTGATCCTGTGCGCAGGGTACTTCGTGTACACCAGGAAGAAGGAACAGAAGAAGGTTGCATAATTCGCTGTACAACAAAAGGGATGCCCTGTGAAGGGGCATCCCTTTTTGTTAGGAAAATCATTATCCTATAGTTTCAATACAAAACAAGATTATAAGGAGTGCACGCGAAGGGTCCAGGGGCGACCGCAAAGCCCCTGGA
>CAVBFK010000010.1:0-2185 GCA_963594395.1 Lachnospiraceae bacterium | reverse complement strand
TGGTAGTAATGACCTCGTTTACCTTCAGCTTAACTTTCAGTAGGGCAGGAACAAAAGCATAAAGTCCGCCTGCGATGATCGCGGCCAGAAAGCACAGTGGAATGGCCAGCCACGGAGACGTTCCGGTCAGCTTGGCGCCCACGTAGGCGGATGCAATGGCACCCAAGTACAGCTGACCTTCGCCGCCAACGTTGAAGATGCCTGCCTTTGCCGCAACGGCTGTGGCAAGGCCGGTCAGGCACAGGGTAGCCGTTTTCGCCAACGTGTTGCCAATGCCGCGCTGTGTGCCGAGGGCGCCTGTAATCAAAGCACCGTAGCCCTCCAAGGGGTTGTGCCCTGTCAGTGCCATGATGATGCCGCCCAGCACCAGTGCCAGAAGCACGCTGATCACCAGGCTGACCAGGTATTGAATTCTTGCCTTGGATTTCATGCTTCTGCCTCCTTTCGTGCACCTGTCATGTAGTAACCAAGTTCAGCCTTGCTGACTGTTTGAGGATCGAATTCACCTGTAATCTTTCCCTCGTAAATGGTCACCAAACGATCCGACAGGCGGTACAATTCATCCAAATCAGCACTCACCAGCAGAATGGCACAGCCGGCATTTCGCTTGCTCATAATCTGCTTGTGAATGAAATCCATAGCGCCAATATCTACACCGCGGGTGGGCTGAGAAATAATCAGCACCGGCGTATCAAAGGAAAATTCGCGGGCAACAACGACCTTCTGCATATTACCGCCGGAAAGCGAGCCAACGGCCGTATCAATGCCCGCACCGCGGATATCAAACTCCTCAAAAATGCGTTTGGCATAGGCCTTGATGGCACGGCGTTTCAAATGAATCTTCGCTACGGAGAATTCAGGAAGCTTCTCTTTGCCGACCAGCAAATTGTCCGTAATGTCTGCCGGCGCAGCGACACCCGTGGCAACGCGATCCTCCGGCACGTGGGCTAAACCAAGGGCACGAATTCCACCGGGCGTAAGCCCCTTGATATCGTGTCCTTGAATTTTTACCGTGCCGCTTTGAATCGCGCACATGCCTGTAATGGCTTCAATCAGCTCACTCTGGCCGTTGCCTTCTACCCCTGCAATGCCAAGGATTTCACCCTTATGTACCTGTAGGGAAAGGCCACGAACAGCAGGCAGTCCGCGCACATCGCTGACATGCAGATTCTCCACGCAAACGGCAATATCTTGCTGCGTCTGTTCGGTACGATCCAGCGCGTCCAGCAAAACTTCTTTGCCCACCATCATGGAAGCGAGAATCCGCTCGTTAACGTCCTTTGTTTCGCAGACATCCACCAGTTTGCCCTGGCGCATGACACCAACGCGATCGGAAATGGCCATCACTTCGTACAGCTTATGGGTGATAATGATGACGGTCATCTGCTTTTCGCGCACAATGCGTCGGATAACGGCAAACAGCTCATCGGTTTCCTGAGGCGTCAGCACAGCAGTGGGCTCATCAAGAATCAGTACATCGGCACCGTGATGCAGTGCTTTCAAGATCTCCACCCGCTGCTGAAGACCCACGCTGATATCCTGCACGCGATCCTTCGGATTGACCTGCAAGCCGTATTCCTTCACAAGATCCTCCACAATACGATTGGCCTTGTCAAAGTCATAGAAGATACGATGCTTGCGAGGCTCGCCGCACATGACAATATTCTGTGCCACGGTGAAAGACGGTACAAGCATAAAGTGCTGATGCACCATGCCAATGCCGTGAGCAATCGATTCGCTGGGCGAAAAGGTTTTCATCTCTTCACCTTTCACGAAGACGTGCCCTGCCGTTGGCGTATTCAGGCCATAAAGAATCTTCATCAAGGTAGATTTGCCGGCACCGTTTTCACCAACCAGGGCAAACACTTCGCCTTTGCGGATTTCCAGCGAAACATCATCATTGGCCAGTACCCCGGGAAACTGCATGGTTACGTGCTCAAAGGATACGATTGCGGACTTGGTATCGTTCAAGCGGGAACGCCTCCTTTCTGTGGGCATGATATGGAAAAAGGGCAGCAGTGCCCTCAAAGACGGAGCACTGCTGCCGAAAGTTGTCGTTAGTTCAAAGCCGTAGGAACAACAATCTCACCGCTGATGATCTTCTCGCGCAGTTCCTCAACTTCAGCCTTCAGCTCATCGCTGACCTGCTGGGTCATGGTGTCATCGCCGTAGCCGACATCAATGT
>CAVBFK010000009.1:0-3315 GCA_963594395.1 Lachnospiraceae bacterium | reverse complement strand
CGGTGGTAGACGAAACAGGCCGTGTGCTGGATACGGCTGTGATCTATCCAACCCAGAAGAACCGTATTGAAGAAGCAAAGAATGTCGTAAAGACACTGATCAAGAAGCATGGCGTTTCCATTGCGGCCATCGGCAACGGCACCGCCGGACACGAGACGGAGGTTTTCTTCACAGAGGTCATGAAGGAGCTGGATCTCGGCGATGATCTGGCCTATATGGTGGTAAGTGAAGCCGGCGCTTCCGTGTATTCTGCGTCCAAGCTTGCGGCGGAGGAATTCCCGCAGTTTGACGTCAATCTGCGCAGTGCGGTTTCCATTGCAAGAAGATTGCAGGATCCTCTGGCTGAGCTGGTGAAGATTGACCCGAAGGCCATCGGCGTCGGTCAGTATCAGCACGATTTGAAGGAAAGTGAACTGGATACAGCTCTTGATGGCGTGGTGGAGGATTGCGTAAACAGCGTGGGCGTGGATGTGAATACAGCCAGTCCGTCCCTGCTGAGCCATGTTGCCGGCATTAACGCTACGGTGGCCAAAAACATTGTTGCGTATCGCGAAGAAAACGGCGCATTTACCTCCCGTGCTCAGCTGAAAAAAGTGCCCAAGCTGGGGCCGAAGGCCTTCGAGCAGTGCGCAGGCTTCCTGCGTGTGCCGGAAGGCAAAGATCCCATCGAAAACACGGGAATTCACCCGGAAAGCTATGCTGCGGCCAAGCAGTTGCTCAAGCACTTCGGCTTGACGCCGGCAAAAGCCGTGGGACATATTACCGAGCTTGCAGAGACAGAAGGCTATGAGAAGCTGTCACAGGCGCTGGAAATCGGTGTTCCTACGCTGAAGGACATCGTAGCAGAACTGAGCAAGCCCGGACGCGACCCTCGTGACGAGCTGCCCAAGCCCTTGCTCCGCAAAGATGTAATGGACATGGCAGACCTTGCTCCCGGCATGGAATTGCAGGGGACGGTTCGCAATGTGACGGACTTTGGTGCCTTTGTGGACATTGGTGTTCATCAGGATGGCCTTGTGCACATCACCCGCATGCCGGGGCGTGTGAAGCATCCCAGCGATTGCGTCCGCGTGGGTGATATTGTCAAGGTGTGGATCGTTGAAGTGGACAAGCAAAAGGGACGCATTGCCCTCACAATGATGGCTCCTACGGCAATGAACAAATCATGAGCTGAACAAAAGGGATCGTGAACGAACACGATCCCTTTGCTTTATTCAGTTCGATTGGCTCGTTTCTTCTCATATCCGTGAATCCAGTCTGCTTTCAGGTAATAAATCAGGAAGCAGACGGAGGAACAGCTCCACGTAAAGGGATAAACCCAGAAGATGGTCTGCATTTCGCGGAACATGGGCACCATGATGGTGAGATAGGTAATGCGGATGACGCACCAGCACCCAAGCATGACAAACATAGGCACGATGGATTTGCCGGCGCCGCGTAAGATGCCCGCGATGCTATGGGAGAAGGCCAGTAGGAAGTAGAACAGGGTGATGGTACGCGCCTGGTTGACACCGACACTGATAACCTCAGCATCGCTGTCAAAGGCGCCGATGAGAATCGGGGCTAGAAGATAGAAGGCGATGCCGATTAATTCTGCCAGCGAAACACAGCAGATGGTGCCGAATCGTGCGCCCTTCTTGGCACGGTCGTACTGCTTGGCGCCAAGGTTCTGGCTGATGAACGTGGACATGGCCATGGCGAAACTGGTAATGGGCAGGAAGGCGAATCCCTCAATCTTGGAGTACGCACTGCATCCGGCCATGGCCACCGAGCCAAAAGAGTTGATGTGGCTCTGCACCACGGTGTTTGCCAAAGCGATAATGGAGTTCTGCAAGCCGGAAGGAATGCCAAGCTCCAAAATCTGCATGAGCGTCTTGCGATGAAGGCGAATTTTGCTGGGGAACAGGCGCCACGGATCATTGACACGGCATAACAGACCAAGACCCAGGCATGCACTTACAGCCTGCGAGATGACCGTTGCCCAGGCGGCACCGGCAATGCCAAAGTTCAGCACGGCCACAAAGAGCAGATCCAGCACCACGTTGATCACAGAGGAAAGAATTAAAAAATACAGCGGATGCTTGCTGTCTCCAACCGCATTGAAAATGCCGTTGCTTACGTTGTACATCACGCTGGCGATGACACCGATGAAGTAAATCCGCAGGTAGGTAATGGACGTCGGCAAAACGTTATCCGGCGTGCCCATAAGCCGCAGAATCGATGGTGTCAGCGTTACACCTAATACGGTTAGTATGATGCCGCAAATGAAGCCAAAGGCAACCGTGGTGTGAACGGCTTTGCTGATGTTTTCGTGGTCTCTTGCGCCAACGAACCGCGAGACCACCACGCCTGCACCGAGGAAAATACCGTTCACAAGACCAACCAGCAAGAAGGTAAGACTGCCGGAAGAGCCAACGGCGGCAAGGGCTTCACTGCCGATGAAATTGCCAACGACCAATGAGTCTACAACATTGTAGAGCTGCTGAAAGAGATTTCCCCAGAAAACCGGCAGAGCAAAACGAATGATCTTTTGACTGATCGATCCCTCTGTCATCAAGGTGGAATCATTGCGCATAAGAACAGCGTCCTTACTGTATATTTTGTCAACTTACCAATGGTAACAGATGGAAACGAACTTGTCAAGCCGTGGAAAGACAACGATTTTACCCTTCCGCTTCGTTTGCGTCATTGCAAGCTTTGATTTTCAGCCGTTTCAGCGGATGCAAAAGAAAGCACACGTGCCCGATGATGGCACTTTCATCCAGGGGACCAATGGCACGACTGTCGTTGGAATTGTCCCGATTGTCGCCGATTACGAAATACTGCCGGTCGCTCAAGGTGACAGGCGGATAGCTCCGCAAACGGTGATTGTGGGCAGGGGAAAGATAAGGTTCTGCCAGCGGCTCACCGTTAATATGCACTACGCCCTCAATGATTTCAATGGTTTCTCCGGGCAGGCCGATGACCCGTTTGACAAACTGCTGCTTGAGAAAAGGCAGTTTCTTTACCCGCCTGTTGGGATAGTGGCAGATGACAATCTCTTGCCGTTTGGGACGCCTGATGTGATAGGTGAGGATGGAGACAAACATCACGTTCCCATTATGCAAAGTGGAACGCATGCTGTTTCCGCGAACCACGGAAAACTCCAGGATGGTGAATCGAATAAATAATGCGGCGACGATTGCCGCAAGAAGAATCAAGAAGTCCGTAAGCAATGGCGACCCTCCACCCATGCGTTAAGATTGCGGCACGGCTGTAGGTTCAGGTCCCTGCACCAGCACTTTACGGCGACGCTTCAGGAACGTTTCCCGATCC
>CAVBFK010000008.1:0-2529 GCA_963594395.1 Lachnospiraceae bacterium | reverse complement strand
GCTGAAAAACTTGCCGGGGAAGATTGGCTTCTGCTACCTGTGCCCCGATACGGGTGCTCGCTTTGAAAGGAACGGCGATCTGCCCCTGGTGGCGGCCAGCGTCATCAAACTGCCGATTATGGTGGAGGCATTCCGACAGAAGGAAGCAGGCACGCTGGATTGGCAGAAGGAAGTGACCATCCGCAAGGAAGATAAGCTTCCGTCCTGCGGCGCACTGACCTATCTGCACGACGGCATCAAGGTGACGGTGGGCGACCTGGTGACGCTGATGATTATTCTTTCCGATAATACGGCTACCAACCTGATGATCGATTTGCTGGGAGCAGACAACATTAACGCCACGTGTGAGCATCTCGGCCTGAAAGGTACCAAGCTGAACCGCAAGCTGTTTGACGCAGAAAAATCTGCCCAGGGTATCGAAAACTATGTCACGGCCAATGACATGGCGCGGATTCTGTCCCTTCTGCTAAAGGGGAAAGTTGTTTCTGCAGAAGCATCTCGGGAGATGCTGACCATCCTCGGTCATCAGCGGCTGAACGGGAAAATCCCCTTCTTTCTGCACAGCAGGGACATTGCTGTGGCGCACAAGACGGGGGAGGACGATGGCATTACCCACGATGTGGGCATCATCTACACCGAGCATCCGCAGATTCTGTGCTTTTTGAGCAATGAAACGGACGTGCCTTTGGCAGAACGATGCATCCAGGATGTGGCAAACATGCTGGTACCGTAAAATCATGGTGAGCTATTGACAGAAATCTACCAGATAACTATAATGGCTCTTGTTGAGCATAAGAAGGAAAAGGAGGGTCGCAAGATGTACGGAATGATTCGCTTGAGCGAAGATGAGTTTTTCTTTCGTTTGCGACCCACTCTGTCTTGACGCAGATGCGTGTTTTTGATGTGCAACTGCTTGAATGAGGCATGAGCACCGGTCGCAAAATGCGTACCGGTGTTTTTTTATGCGTATAGGAGGGAAAGGAGAACCTTATGAAAAAGAAAAAGCCGGCTGCCGCCATGTGGGATCTGATGCGTGAAAACATCGGCAGTTTCATCGGCGCCATGGTTTCAACGGTGATGATTGTCATCATTGGCTTTGTTACACCGCTGATGCTGGCAGAAATCATTGACAGTGTGCTGGGCACGGCACCGTCTACCCTGCCGTCCTGGCTCTTGGCACCCATCGAGGCACTGGGTGGACGGGAATTCCTGGTGAATAACCTGTGGATTCTCGCAGTGGCTTTGGTGGTACTGAACCTGTTGAACGGCGTGTTTACCTATCTGAAAGGCCGATTGACAGCCGTGGCCAGCGAAAACATTGCCTACAAACTGCGCACCAGCCTGTATGAGCATCTGCAGCGTCTGCCCTTCTCTTATCACGTGAAGGCGGAAACCGGCGACCTGATTCAGCGGTGCACCAGCGACGTGGATACCATCCGCCGCTTCCTGTCCGTGCAGGTAATGCAGGTGGTGAACACCGTCCTCATGGTGGCGATTGCTTTGACCATCATGATGGGGCGCAATGTGAAACTGACCCTGTACTCCATGATTCTCGTTCCTTTCCTGTTTGGATTCGCCATGTGGTTCTTCCGCATGGTGCATAAGGGATTCCGCTTTGCCGATGAGGCAGAGGGCAAGATGAGCGCCGTATTGCAGGAGAATCTCTCCGGCGTGCGTGTGGTGCGTGCCTTCGGTCAGCAGCAGCGGGAAGTGGAAAAGTTCGAGAAGGTGAATTCTGATTATTTCCACAAGGGACGCCATCTGAACGATTTGCTGGCAGTGTACTGGAGCGGCGGCGACCTGCTGAGCATGTCCCAGTCCTTCGTGACACTGCTGGTGTGCGTGATTGCCGCCTGCCGCGGGGAAATCTCCGTGGGTACCCTGGTGATCTTCACCAACTACGTCAGCCAGCTGCTGTTTCCCATTCGCCAGTTGGGACGCACCCTCAGCGATGCAGGCAAGAGTCTGATTGCCATGGAGCGCATTCAGGGCATCCTATATGAGGAGCCTGAACCTGAGGAGCCCAACGCCAAGAAGCCGCCGTTGAAGGGCGACATCAAGTTTGACCACGTGTCCTTCCACTATGATGATGACGATACGCCGGTGCTGAATGACATCACCTGCACCATTCCTGCCGGCAAAACGGTGGCCATCCTGGGCAGTACCGGCAGCGGCAAGAGCACCATGATGTATCTGCTCCAGCGCCTGTATGAGCCTACGGGCGGCGAAATTTCCATCGGCGGTGTGCCGCTGAAGGACATTGACCGGGAATATCTCCGCAGCCATGTGGGTCTGATCCTGCAGGAACCGTTCCTCTACAGCAAATCCATCCGCGATAACGTGGGCATTGCCCTGCGGGATGCTTCCATGGATGCAATCAACGGCGCGGCAGAAACGGCCAGCGCGCGAAACTTCATTGAGCATGCGGACAAGGGCTACGATACCCTGGTGGGCGAGCGCGGCGTCACCCTGTCCGGCGGCCAGAAACAACGCATTGCCATTGCCCGCACCTTGCTGAAGGATAACGAC
>CAVBFK010000007.1:0-3979 GCA_963594395.1 Lachnospiraceae bacterium | reverse complement strand
GAAAGTTTCGGGAAAAAGGGAGAGCGCGAGAGGGGAGATAACCGCTTTTCAAAGCGGTTGCTCTCCTCTCGCATCATATGAAGTTTAGTTTACGCCTTCCAGAGCAACACCGTTCACATAGAGGGTGTAGCCGTTGGAGACCACCTGGGATGCATCACCTTCAAAGGAGGTGATGTAGCAGTCGGCGGTCAGCGTCCAGGTGCTGGTGGAGTCCAGCGTCACGTTGACCTCGCCCACATCGGTGGACACGGTCTCGCCGCGGCTGTTGGTGATTTCACCGGAAATGCAGCCGGTGAAGGAGGAACCGTCCGTCAGGTTCATGGTCAGGATGGAGTCACTGCCAACCAGTACCTTGCCGCTCAAGGTCTGAGAAATGGCATTGAGCTCGGCTTCGTTGGTGGCACCGCTCCAGCCGTCGTCGCACACAGAGAAGAGAATGTCGTCTTCGTCTTCATTGATGATGGTCACATCGTTCAGGGTCACCACTGCATGGGTGTTGGTGACGTGGAACACGTGGCCGCTCTGGCTGGTCAGACTGCCGCCCGTCATGGAGAAGGCAGACGTGCCGGAATCGGCATCGCCAGACATGGACTGGTAGATCATGATGGAGTCGAAGAAGGTGGCATGACCGTTGCACTGGGTGTTGTTGACGGTGAAGTCGCAGTTGGTGAGGGTAATGCTGTTCATGCCCTCAATGCACACGCCCTCGGAAAGGTTCGAGGTAAGCTCTGCGTTAGAAACGGTGATGTCTGCCGTGGAATAAATGGCAGGGGAGCCCAGACCATTGGTGGTGTAGCTGCCGCCGTCAACCACAACGGTTCCGCCGCCGCGGTCGGTACGGATGGCCGCGGAAGAAGTACCGCTGGTTTCAATGGTCAGGTTGCTGGCATAGGTCACGCCGCCGCCAGTGGTCATAATGCCGCCGGAGCCGTCGCCGGTGGTGGTAATGGTGGAATCGGAGATGGTAACCGTGGTGCCGTCGCCTGCCGCACCGTTGGTGCCGCCGTTGCCGCCGTAGGAGAAGACGCCGTTGGCACCGTTAGCATCGGAAGTGATGGTTGCACCGGAGATGGTCACGTTGGCGCCGTCCTTGGCCAGCACAGCGGCATTCAGACCGTAGAAGTTGCAGTTGTCGCCGCCGTCGGAATCGCCGGTCTTGGTGGCGGTGAAGTCGGTGACGGTTACGCTGTCTGCCGTAGAAATGAGAAGGGCGCTTTCATCTGCCGTGTCAGAAGTGTAGGTTTCGCCGCTGACCTCCGTTGCAGAGGTGATTTCGGTAGCACCTGCATAGGTGATATCCTTGGCAGAGCTCATACCGGGGCCGCCGCCGGGAGCATTGCCGCCGGGAGCACCCATGCTGGCAGAATTCTCGCTGAGCCAGGTGGAAATGGCATCCCGCTCATCACTGGTGATGGTACCGTTGGAGACCAGCTCGTCCAGCTGGGTGTCAGAGATCATCATGCCCATGCCGCCGCTGGGCATATCCGGGGCAGAACCGCCCTGGTCGCCGTCGGGCTTTTCAGGAGCAGAAGTATCGGACTGCTCACCCTCGGGCTTTTCGGGTGCAGCATCGGGCTTGTCACTGCCTTCGGTAGCGGAGGCATCGGACTGCCCGCCGTCAGGCTTTTCAGGGGCGGCGTCAGAAGACTGGCCGTCAGGCATCTCGGGACGGCTGGACTCCAGATAAGCGTTGATGGCATCCAGCGTTTCCTGGCTGATAATTCCCTGGGTAACAAGATCCTGCAGACCATTGGACATGGTCATGGTTTCGGCCGCAGGAGTATCGGTGGTTGTACTTTCCTCTGCAAAGGCGCATGACATGCAGCTCATGGACAGCGCCAATGTAATGGCAAGAACTTTCTTCATGATGGTTCCTCCTTTTCTTGTGAGGGGTTCAGGAGAACCTCTCAACAGGAAACTATTCTAGCGGCATCTTTTGAAAAAAGATTGAACCGAATCTGAAGATTAGATGAACAACAGGGGGAGATTCAAAGAAAACGGAGACGCAAAAAAGGGATCCATCGCTTGGCAAAACGATGAATCCCTTGAATGATGGCTTTTACATCTCGGTGTAGCCCATCAGATATTGGTCGATTTCACGGGCGGCGTTGCGGCCTTCACTAATGCCCCACACCACCAGAGACTGACCGCGGCGCATGTCACCGGCGGCAAATACGCCTTCCACGTTGGTCTTGTAGTCGTCGCCTGCCAAAACGGTGCCACGAGGGCCGACGTCTACCCCGAAGGCCTCCGGAACGGAACGCTGGCAGCCCACAAAGCCTGCCGCAATCAGCAGCAAATCGCAGTCAATTTCGCGCTCACTGTTGGGGACAACGTCCCGTCCCTTCAGGGAGACGAGCTTTAACCCGCGCACATGGCCGGCGTCGTCCTTCAGAATTTCGCTGACTGTGGTTTCAAACAGGCGGGGGTCATGACCGAAGACGGCAATGGCTTCCTGCTGGCCGTAATCGGTCTTCAGCACACGGGGCCATTCCGGCCAGGGGTTCGACTCAAGCCGCTCTTCGGGGGGCTTCGGCATCATTTCCAGCTGGGTGACGCTGGCACATCCAAGCCGTAGGGAGGTGCCCACGCAGTCGTTGCCGGTGTCGCCGCCGCCGACGATCACCACGTGCTTGTCCTTGGCGTCGATGACATCTGCCGTGCTCAGCAGATGCTTGGTGGCGGCCGTCAGGAAGTCCACAGCGAAGTGCACACCTGCCGCATCCCGTCCGGGAATGTTCAGGTCGCGGGGCTGACCGGCGCCGCAGCAGAGCAAAACGGCATCGTAGTCTTCCTTGAGCTTACCGGCATCCACGGTGACGCCCACTTCGGCATTGGTGATGAAGGTCACGCCTTCTTCTTCCATGAGCTTGATGCGGCGAGCAACGATCTGCTTGTCCAGCTTCATGTTGGGAATGCCGTACATCAGCAGTCCGCCGGGACGGTCAGACTTTTCGTAGACCGTAACACTGTGACCACGGTGATTCAGCATCTGCGCGGCGGCAAGGCCGGAAGGACCGCTGCCGATGACGGCCACCTTCCGCCCGCTGCGGACGCGGGGCGGCTTGGGCTGCATCCAGCCCTTTTCGTAGGCTTCTTCAATAATGGCCAGCTCGTTGTCATGCACGGTGACGCTTTCACCGTTAAGGTTGCAGGTGCAGGCAACCTCGCATAGGGCGGGGCACACACGGCCTGTAAACTCGGGGAAGCAGTTCGTCTTCAGCAGACGATCCAGCGCATGACGGGTATTGCCCAGGTACAGCATGTCGTTCCACTCGGGAATCAGGTTGTGCAGGGGACAGCCGGTGTACATGCCGTTCATCTTCTCACCGCTCTGGCAGAAGGGGACGCCGCAGTTCATGCAGCGGGCGGCCTGCTGGCGCCGTGCTTCCGGGGGAAGCGGCAGCTTAAATTCGTTGAAATCCTGAATCCGCTCCAGCGGATCTCTCCACGTGATATTTTTCCGCGGATACAGCAAAAATCCATCTGTCTTGCCCATTTCCGCTCACCTGCCCTTTGTTGTTTCGCGGAATGCTTCCATTTCCGCTTCGTCACGAGTCATACCCTGCGCCTCGCAGTGGGCGATTGCGCCCAGCATGCGCCGATAGTCTCTGGGAATAATCTTCTTGAACTTGTGCACCGCGTTGCCGAAGTCGGACAGCAGCATCCGTGCCTTTTCAGAGCCTGTTTCGCGCAGATGGGCTTCCAGCATGGCCTTCAGCGCCTCCAAGTCATGGTCGGCGGAGAGTTCTTCGATGTCTACCAACTGCTTGTTCACCCGCAGGTACAGGTCATGGTTTTCATCCAGCACGTAGGCCACGCCGCCGGACATGCCGGCTGCAAAGTTGCGGCCGGTTTTGCCCAGCACCGCCACACAGCCGCCGGTCATGTATTCGCAGCCATGGTCGCCAACGCCTTCTACCACAGCCGTTGCGCCGGAATTGCGAACAGCGAAGCGCTCGCCGGCACAGCCGCACAC
>CAVBFK010000006.1:0-10439 GCA_963594395.1 Lachnospiraceae bacterium | reverse complement strand
TCCTTAGCCATCAGCTGAGCGCTCATGCCGGCGGAACGAACCAGCTGGCCGCCGCGGCCGGGCTTGAGCTCCAGGTTGTGGATCAGGGTACCAACGGGGATGTTGTTGATGGGCAGCGCGTTGCCGGGCTTAATATCGGCATTCTCGCTGGACACCACGGTGTCGCCAACCTTCAGGCCCAGAGGAGCCAGGATGTAACGCTTCTCGCCGTCAACATAATTCAGCAGAGCGATGAAAGCGCTGCGGTTGGGGTCATACTCGATGGCAGCAACCTTTGCGGGAACTTCCAGCTTGTTGCGCTTGAAGTCGATCACGCGGTACTTGATCTTATTGCCGCCGCCCTGATGACGAACGGTGATCTTGCCCTGGTTGTTGCGGCCAGAGTTCTTCTTCTTGTACTCAATCAGGCTCTTCTCGGGGGCCTTCTTGGTTACTTCTTCATAGGTCAGAACCGACATAAAGCGCCGGGCGGGCGAAGTCGGCTTGTAAAGACGAATAGCCATTTTTCTGTCCTCCCTGCTTTACTGTGCCATGCCCTCGAAGAACTTGATGGGCTTGGAGTCCTTCTTCAAGGTCACATAGGCCTTCTTGACTTCCGGGGTACGACCGGCGGTACGGCCCTGGCGCTTGATCTTGCCCATGGTGCGGAGGGTGTTAACCTTTTCCACCTTCACGCCGTCATCGGCGAAGACAGCTTCCACAGCCATCTTGATCTCGGTCTTGGTAGCATTCACAGCTACTTCGAAGATGTACCGCTTGTCAGCGATGCCTTCGTACGCCTTTTCCGTGAGGACGGGGCGCAGGATGATGTCATGAGGATCCTTCATTATGCGTACACCTCCTCGACAGATTCAACAGCAGCCTTGGTGAGAACCACCTTGCCGGCGTTTAGAATGTCATAAACATTCAGGGTGTTGACGTAAGTGGTCTTTGCTTCAGCCAGGTTGGCAGCAGCGCGGACAACAGTCTCGTCGCGCTCAGGAAGCACAACCAGTGCCTTCTTGGTGGCACCCAGCTTCTTGAGGGTTTCAGCCATCAGCTTGGTCTTTGCATCGGCCAGCTTCAGCTCGTCAACAACGATCAGCTCTTCGGCGTTCAGCTTGGAAGTCAGTGCAGACTTGAAAGCCAGACGGCGAACCTTCTTGGGAACTGCCAGGTAATAATCGCGGGGCTTGGGTGCGAACACCACGCCGCCGTGCTTGAACTGGGGAGCGCGGTTGCCATGGTGGCGAGCGTTACCAGTGCCCTTCTGGCGGTAGATCTTACGGCCGCCTCCGCGAACTTCGCCGCGGGTCTTGGCGCTCTGGGTGCCCTGGCGCTGAGCGGCCAGGTAGGCACGGACGACCAGGTGCATGGCAGCTTCGTTGACGGGAGCAGCGAAAATCTCGTCGCTCAGTTCAACTTCGCCAATGGCCGCGCCTTCCATGTTATAAAGAGCAGTCTTAGGCATTGTTCTTTCTTCCTCCTTGTCCAGCGTCAGGCCTTGCACGTGTCGCGGACGATCAGCAGGCCGCCGTTGGGGCCGGGCACAGCGCCCTTAACCAGCAGCAGGTTACGCTCTGCATCCACGCTCACGACTTCCAGGTTCTGGACCGTTACGCGATCCACACCATAGTGGCCGCCCATGTGCTTGTTCTTGAACACGCGGGAAGGATCAGAGTTAGCGGACATAGAGCCCACACCACGGTGATACTTTGAGCCGTGTGCCATAGGGCCAGTGTGCTGATTCCAGCGCTGGACAGGGCCTGCGAAGCCGTGGCCCTTGCTGGTGCCGGTGATGTCGATCTTGTCGCCTGCGGCGAACTGATCAGCCTTCAGCTCATCGCCAACCTTGTAGCCGGTGCAATCATCGAACCGGAACTCACGCAGGGTGCGCTTTGCAGCGACGCCAGCCTTTGCGTAGTGGCCCAGTTCAGGCTTGTTCAGCAGCTTCTTGGCGCGGGTCTCAGTCAGCTCGCCAAAGCCAACCTGGACAGCGTCATAGCCGTCGGATTCCACATTCTTGGTCTGCACAACAGTGCAGGGGCCCGCTTCAATCACGGTGACCGGAACGAGACGGCCGTCTTCAGCGAAGACCTGCGTCATGCCGATCTTTTTGCCCACGATCGCTTTCTTCATGTTTCGTTCCTCCTGCCTTTACAGCTTGATTTCGATTTCGACACCAGCAGGAAGATCGAGCTTCATCATGGCGTCCACAGTCTTAGGGTTCGGATTGAGGATGTCGATAAGCCGCTTGTGGGTGCGGCGTTCGAACTGCTCACGGCTATCCTTGTACTTGTGGGTAGCGCGCAGGATGGTGACGATCTCCTTCTCCGTGGGGAGCGGAATAGGGCCGGACACCCGAGCGCCCGTGCGCTTGGCAGTCTCGACGATCCGCTCTGCGGACTGGTCGATCAGGTTGTGCTCATAGCTCTTGAGCTTGATACGGATTTTCTGGCTGGCCATTGATTTACCTCCTTGATCGTTCTCGGTTGCGCATGGCATTTGACCCACTGCAGGTGCAGATCAACGCTGCGCTGCGAGTCCGTCGCCCGATTATCGGGCTGGTCCGCGGTAATTACCCGCCTGGCCGGGCGGCAACTTACCGCTTCATCCCTAAACAGACAACAGACGTATTATACAGTATATGAGGATAAATTGCAATAGGTTTTCAAGGTCTTTTTTCGATTTTTTTGAACTTTTTTTGAGATTTTGTACCCGCAAACCCTTATAAATTGGTGCTTCCTGTTTTCGACATGATTACACGTCGCCGTGCGTGTCCACTCTTCCGTTCGTTTTTCCATCAAGAATGGCAAATCCCCTGTAAATCCTTCATTTTCCCGCGTATTTCCTGGGTGTTTCCTTCATCCGCGCGTCGAATTTGTGCACACGTTGTCTGGTGTGTCCATAATTGTTGGCACTTTTTCACGAACTTTTTGTCCTCTCCCCGCTTGTTTCATTTTCTTTTTCTCGGCAAGTGTCCAAGCCGACGCGAATTTCTTCATAATAAAAAGAGAGCCTTCCCACGAGGCTCTCTAAGTGCATCCATCATTTCAGGATGCCGGAGGTATTCTATGAAGAAGTCTGCGCGGACTGCTTCATCTGAGAAATTGCGGGAGAAGACTCTTCTGCTAGAGATCTTCCCCCGCTAAAGCGACAATCCCCATACCGCTTTATCTGGACAGGCGCGGCAGAAAGGTTCTTGCTGAACATGCTTCCCGCCGCAGCCCGTATCCATTCATTACTTCAGGTCCGTACGGATAATGTACACGGTGGTTGCTGTCATGTCATCGGCAACGAGGTCATAGTGGCCTGCTTCCGCGGCACCGTCCGTGGTTTCGTTGATGATGCGCAGGGCATCTGCCAGGTCATCCGTGCAATAAGGCAGGAGCTTGGCGGCCATTTCCTTCACGCCATCGGTCAGGCTGGACTGCAGGGTAGACACACCGTCTGCCAGCTGGCCTGCGCCATCGGTCAGGGTCGTTGCGCCGGTGTGCAGTTCCGTTGCACCGCTGGCTGCCTGGCTGACGCCATCCGTGTAGGCGCTCAAGCCGGTGACGAAAGCGTACACGCTATCCAGCTGAGACTTCAGAGAAGACAGCTGCTCATAGCCAGCCTGGGCGGGAGCAATGGCGGTTTCAATCTGAGACTGCACGTCGTCAGACTGGAGGTTCTGCTCGACCAGAGCGTCCATCTGCTCCTGAACAGCGGCATCCACCTGAGCCTTCACTTCATCGGTTGCCATCTGCTGCTTCACAGCGGCAGAAATCTGCTTGGACTGTTCGCTGGTCACCTGACCGGCCTTCACAGCCTGCTCATAGGTTTCTGCGGTCATGTCCATACCCAGGCTGGACAGCACAGCTTCCAGCACCTTGGATTCCACCACAGGTTCTACAGCGGCACGAACGGTGCTTTCCTTAGCCTGAACAGCCTTCTCCACCTTCGTACGCGCCTGCTCCGTAGCGGTAGCACGCAGGGTATCGGGGTTCAGAGCATCCAGGGCAGACTGCAGAGCTTCGGCATAGTTCTCCTGGGTCAGTTCCGGCAGGGTGATGCCAGCCTGATCCAGTCCGGCGTTCGCCAACTGCTGGTTGACCGTGGAGATCACAGCATCGAAGAGCTGGCTTGCGGCAGCATTCAGGGTTTCATTGTTTTCCGTCAAGGTGGTCAAGCCGGTTTCCAGGGAGGTAATGCCCGTGGTGAGCTGGTCAGCGCCATCCTTCAGGGACTGGGCACCGGTGCTCAGCTGATCCACGCCGTCCGTCAGCTCATTGATCGTATCCACCAGGGTCTTCCACTCGCCGGTCATCTCAGGCAGTTCCGTGCCTTCGGAAAGAGCGGTCAGCAGAGAAACGGCGTTGTCCTTCAGCTCGGTCAGATCGCCGGTCTTCTTGTTCAGCTCGGTGCACAGTGCATCAATAGGCTGAGCCGTAGCGACGGTCATCATCCAGCTGATTTCAGCGTGATCAGCCGTTGCCTTCATCGTGAAGTGATCCGGCAGCTCCAGCTTTTCATCCACACCGGTGACGCCATAGCCAACCAGCACCTGGCGGCTGCCTTCCGTCATCAGCATAGCGTTCTCCACCTGAATGTCCGTCAGGCCTTCCTCAGAGAGGGGCACCACAGTCATGGCCACATAAGGTGCATCGGCGGTATAGGTCACCGTCAATTCCACCTCCCCGCTGACATCCTTCAGCGTGTCGGCACTGACCTCTTCCCCATTCACCTTCACGGTGATGCTGGGCTTCACGGGAATTTCCTTGTCGCTCTTGCCCTGGTAGGTAATGTCGTTGCCATTGGCCGTCCAGGTCAGGGTCTCACCATCCAGGGTGAAGGTCTCGTGACCGGCCATGTTTTCCACATCCGTCAGGGACGTGCGGTCCACGATGGTGTCCAGTCCGTCATCATTCTGCAGGTGGATATTATCAATCACCGTCTGCTGCGTGCCATCGGCACCCAGCACAGCGAAAACGCGTTCACGCTTCAGGGTTTCTGCACCAGCGCAGCTGCTGGTGACAACCATGGCGCCAGCCAGCGCCAGGGAGATCCATTGCTTCTTCATCTTTCAATTTGCTCCTTTCATCAATTCGGCATCAGTTTTTTGCTTCCCGTACGCTCTTCATACCCCAAGTGGTGTGGATAATCAGCTTATCGCAGGTCACAAGCAGAGCAGGCAGCAGGAACAGCACCACTGCCATGGAGCACAGCGCGCCGCGAGCCATCAAACTGCACATGGAGGAAATGATGTCCACATTCGAATACAAGCCAACACCGAAGGTTGCCGCGAAGAAGCCGAAGCCGCTAACCAGCACAGACTGTGCAGAGGAAGCCACAGCTTCTGCCACAGCCGTCTTCTTGTCCTTGCCGGCCTTGCGGTTCTGCAGATACTTCGTCGTCATCAGGATAGCGTAGTCCACCGTGGAACCCAACTGAATGGTAGAAATCAGGATCGGCGCCACGAAGGGCAGGGTCGTGTTCGTATAGTAAGGAATGCACAGGTTCACTGCGATAGCTGCTTCGATCAGTGCCACCAGAGCCACAGGCAGGGACACAGACCGCATGACCAGGGCAATGATTACGAAGATGGCCACAATCGAGATGATGTTAACTACCTTGAAGTCCTGATCCGTGCAGCTGATCAGATCCTTGGTGCAGGGAGCTTCGCCGATCAGCATGCCGCCCTCATCGTACTTCTTCAGGATCTCATTCAGTGTATCGATCTGGGCATTCACTTCATCCGTCGACACAACATAATTAGAAGAAACAAGCATCAGCTGATAGTTGTCGCTCTTCAGGAGAGACAGCACATCATCCGGCAGGGCGCTTTCAGGAATGCCTGCATCCAGGAGGCTGTCCAGGCAGATGACCTGTTTCACGCCGTCCACTTCAGACATTTCCTCAGCCATGTCCTTGACCTGCTTCTGGCTGACGTCTGCATCCACCAGCACCAGATGGCTCGTAGACACATCGAAGGTTTCAGACAGCTTGTCATTGGCCTGGGAAGACGCCAGAGAATCCGGCATCACGGAGCTCATGTCGTAGTAGACGTTCACGTTGTTATAGCCGTAGAAGGCAGGAACGCAAACCAGAAGGAGAATGACGAACAATACTTTGTAGTGCTTCACCACAAACTTGCTGAAGCCTGTCATATCCGGCATGAGCGGCTTATGAGAAGTCTTCTCGATGGCCTTGTCCAGGAACAGGATCACGCAAGGAAGCATGATCACGGTACCAAGCACGCCCAGGATAACGCCCTTGCTCATTACAATGCCCAGGTCACGGCCCAGGGTGAAGCTCATAGCGCACAGGGCAACGAAGCCGGCCACCGTGGTCAGACTGGAACCAACCACAGAGGAGAAGGTCAGGCAAATAGCCTCTGCCATGGCCTCTTCACGGTCAGCGAAGCGAGCCTTGTTCTCCTTGTAGCTGTGCCAAAGGAAGATGGAGTAGTCCAGCGTTACAGCCAGCTGCAGCACGGCGGCAACAGCCTTTGTAATGTAGGAAATTTCTCCGAGGAAGTAGTTGCTGCCCATGTTCCACACAATGCTTGTGCCGATGCATGCCAGGAAAATCAGCGGCAGCAGGAAGGAGTCCATGGTAATCATCAGCACCAGGCAGCTCAGCACCACAGCGATGGCCACGTAGATGCCTTCCTGTTCCTCAACCAGTTCCTTGGTATCGGTGACCACAGCGGACAGACCGCCCACGAAGCACTTCTCGCCCGCAATCTTGCGGATCTCCTGAATGGCTTCCATGGTGCCTTCCGAAGAAGACGTATCATCGAAGAACACAGCGAGCAGTCGGCTGTCGTCCTTCTGGAAGATCTCGCGGAAGCTATCCGGCAGAATCTCCACAGGAATGGAACCCTTCACGATGGATGCATAGCCGATCACCGAATCGACGTGATCCACACTGCGGATGGCCTCCTCCAAATCTTCCTGTTCTACCTCGGTAAGACCCTCGGTAACGCACAGGCTGAAGGCGCCCTTGTTAAAGTCCTCCATGAGGATGCTCTGGCCACGAACCGTGTCCAAATCCTCAGGCAGATAATACAGCAGATCGTACTTGACCTTGGTTGCCGCCATACCAAATACAGAAGGCACCAGCAACACCAGGCACAGGATGATGACCAATGTCTTGTGATGCACCAGCCATCGAGCAAACTTCTTCACGACTCATCCTCCTTCTCTGAATTATCGTATCGTTATTAAACACCGTGTTGACTTTGTCAACGTTGTGGATTATAATAAGTTTCGTGATGAAAATCAATCAACAGTTGATTCGCTCATCGTCGGTTAATCAACATTCATTTCCTCTCGCTGTTAGTTTTTCGACAGAAGGGGTGCCAAGTGTTGAGGATTTTTTCCCCAACTCGGCAAAAGTGAGGTATATGCCATGACTGAGAAGAAAGAAGACCGCCGGGTTCGCCGCACGAAAAAGCTGCTGACCCAGGGGTTAACAGAACTGATGCAGGAAAAACCCCTGCAGGATATTACCGTCCGTGAACTGGCTGAGCGGGTGGACGTCAATCGCGGAACCTTCTACCTATATTATCGGGATATTTTCGATATGCTGTCCCAGATCGAAGAGGAGCTCTTCAGCAAGTTCGACCAGATCATCATTTCTCATAAGGATGATGTGGTGCTCAGCCATACCCTCCCCTTTCTGAAAGAGCTGTTCAATTTTGTGCAGGAGAATCATGAAATGTGCACGGTGCTCTTGGGCGAACATGGCGACATGGCCTTTCTGCAGCGGCTGAACCATGTGGTGCACGAGAAGTGTCTGGCCGACTGGCAGGTGCTCCATCACCCTTGCTCCCCGGAGGAATTCAATTATCGCTATGACTTTGTGGTCTTCGGCTGCATCGGCCTGATCCGCACGTGGGTCATGCGTCACTGCCCCGAGACGGCCGAGAGCATGGCAACTTTGGCCAACAAGATGATCCTCCGCGGCTCCTTTTCTTTGGATGAGGCATAAATTGCTTGCTTCTATAGAATTACTTCATTATATAGAAGCAAGTGATTCATTCTTTAGCCGTGTGTGCAAATCCCGGCAAATCTTCTATGGCGATTTGTTAACGCCCCATTTTTCAACGGACATTTTTGCTACAGCCGTTAGTTGAAAAATGGGGCAAATTTTTTCGTTTTTTCAGGCCTGAAAAGCCTATTTTTGCTTGACAATTGCGTTCTTTTCTCGTATACTGGTAGATGGCTTCAATAGCTCCGCTAGCCCCGGAAACTATTGACACAGCAGAAGATGTGCGACCATCACATCAGTATGCATTCTTTTTTGACCACTCATCCGAGGAGGAGAACACCTTTGAAGACTTTTATGCCGAAAGCAGCGGACATTACCCGCAAGTGGTATGTTGTTGACGCTGAGGGTCAGGTATTTGGCCGCGTAGCAAGCCAGGTTGCTTCCATCCTGCGCGGTAAGAATAAGCCGATTTACACTCCTAACGTGGACACCGGCGACTATGTCATCATCATCAATGCTGATAAGATCGTCATGACCGGCAAGAAGCTGGATCAGAAGATCTACTATCATCACAGCGGCTATACTGGCGGTCTGAAGGAGACCAAGTATCGCAAGCTGCTGGCCGAAAAGCCTGAGTTTGCTATCCGCCGTGCGGTGGTTGGCATGCTGCCCAAGGGACCTCTGGGCCGTCAGATGGCCAAGAAGCTCAAGGTGTACAGCGGTGCTGAGCATGAACATGCCGCACAGAACCCTGAAAAGTACGAACTGATCTAAGGCGGAAAGGAGACGTTTGAATCATGGCAAAGGTAGATTACAGCGCTGTTGGCCGCCGGAAGAAGGCAGTTGCCCGCATCCGTCTGGTTCCCGGTGACGGCAAGATTGTTATCAACAAGCGCGATATTGACGCTTACTTTGGTCTGGAGACCCTGAAGATGACCGTTCGTCAGCCCCTGACCCTCACCAACGTCGGCAACTTCGACGTGATGGTGAACGTGACCGGCGGCGGTCTGACCGGTCAGGCCGGTGCAATCCGTCACGGCATCAGCCGTGCTCTGTGCAAGGCCGATCCCGAGCTGCGCGGTGCCCTGAAGAAGGCTGGCTTCCTCACTCGCGATCCTCGTATGAAGGAACGTAAGAAGTACGGCCTGAAGGCTGCACGTCGTGCACCCCAGTTCAGCAAGCGCTGATTTCTCTTACGAAAAGCTCAAAAGTCCCGAAAACACTGGGTTTTCGGGACTTTTTCTTTTTCTCGGCGTCTGTTTCCCTTTGACGAAATCTGATGCTTTTTATCCCGATTTTAATGGGCTAACTGTAGGGGAAACTCGTTTTTTGACCCCTTATGGGAAAAAATAGGGGAAATTTTGCTTCTGAAATCGTAGATTTTGAAGTTCTGATTTTGCTCTCTTAAGTGAAATCATCACTCCGATTTTCCTTTGACGAGATTTGTTTTTGTTTGGCGAAGTTTATTCCCGTTTATAGAACATTTTATGTTCAGGCTCGACTGCTTTATTCGGCAGTCGGGCCTTTTTTTGTTTTCCGGCATATCAACAATCGGCTTAAAAGGAGTGTCTATGAAAAAAATTAAAAAAATTTTTGCTCGAGGCTTAATTTTTTGCCCTTCTCGTGATCTACCCCTTGAGGGACAAAAAATCTCTCACCTGAACTTTGACAACAGAATACACATTCATCAGATACGTTACCTGAGTCGGGGCGAGAGCCCCAAGCCGAAGGAAGGTACGCCAAGAACCACCTGTTCTTTAAGGACATTAGCGGAATGCAAGGTGGTGAGCGGCTCCGAAACCGTTCCGAAATATCCGATTGCCACGGATAAGGCGACGACAGACTCAGGCGATAATGATACTTTTCTACGGAACCGGCGGAGAACCCGGCGGGGGTGAGACTCCCATGAACCCGACTCGCAATCGGGTGTCTGATGATTTCCTTTCATGCACTTGGGGTTCGAGGAAAAATTAAGTGCAGCGATCAAAGCACAAAGACAGAGAAAGTGCTTTGTGTTTTGATGGGTCTTTGTGTATGAAGATTCAAATCTAAACGAAAGGAGCCAAAACCAATGGACAACTGCAAAGTGATTGCCATCACTAACCAGAAAGGCGGAGTCGGGAAAACTACAACGACGGTAAATCTCGGCGTGGGACTTGCGGCACAGGGAAAAAGAGTGTTGCTTCTGGACGCAGACCCGCAGTCGAGCCTCACTGTTTCACTCGGAGTTAAGAACTCAGATGACCTCCCGGTATCGCTGTCCTCCCTCATGCAGTCGGTGATTGATGACACAAAGCCGCCCGGCAATGCGATTATCGGTCATTTTGAGGGCGTAGACCTTATTCCTTCCAACATTGAGCTGTCCGGCATGGAGGTCGGATTATTCAATGTAATGAGCCGTGAGTTCGTTCTTAAGGAATGTATCGCACCGCTTCGGAAAAATTACGACTATATCCTCATTGACTGTATGCCTTCTCTCGGAA
>CAVBFK010000005.1:0-12599 GCA_963594395.1 Lachnospiraceae bacterium | reverse complement strand
CTTCCACACCTCGAAGGGCTATATCTGCAACTGGCAGAACACCGGGTTGAACCTACTGACCGGCGAATGGATTGATCAGAATAATAAATGATTCATAAAGCTTCCTGTGCGCAAGAGCACATAAAAAGGAGAAACCGTTATCAAGCGGCTTCTCCTTTTTGCCTATCAATGATTATTCCTTGTTCTCGGTTTTCCTGCGCCGTTGTTCTTCTCCCTGATGACTGCTTTTACTGCTCAGCGGCCCGATACGGTAGCTCAGCATGTAGTCAGAATTCGGATACTTCTGGTAGAACTGCCGCTTCAGCCGCTCCATAACAACCTTGCCGCTGTCGTAGTTCACCATGGGCAACAGAAGCGCGTACTGGGTCGCGCTGAATCTGGTAATGGTGTCACCCTTGCGGAGATTCGTGCGCATAACGTCCAGCAAGCCTTGCATCACGTCATTCTGCTTGAGTGGATTCAGGGGCTTTGCATCCATGCTGGAGATCATCACCAGCGCGATAAACATGCTGGAACCCAGGCGCTCCAGGTTGCGCATTTGCAGATTGAAGATTTCCTTGAACACAGCATATTCGCAAACAAAGGCGCCGGAGACCTCGCCGTATTCCTGCAGTTCATCGCGGATGGCGTCGATGTTCATATCCAGGGTTTTGCCGGCCTGCACGATTTGCTTGTAGAACTCCTGAATTTCCTCCGGCGGCTGAACGCCCAGATAGCGGAAATGCAGGTTGGTCACATGCTTATACTGCATGAGGGCTTCGTTGTTTCGGCAGGTCTTTACCAGGGCGTTCATCAGCTGCAGATGGAGCTGCTCATCAAAGGCATCCACATCCAGCGCCGCGCGGCACACGCTGATGATCTCCTCATAATCTTCTGCATCCTTCAGCAGATTGAGATAGTTGTACACCAGCTGAAGATACTGGTCATGCAGCGCCACGGAGCGCCCCATGATCCACTCTTCCTGATCACCACCGTAAAGGAGGTTGCCGCCGTAGAGCTCCATCATCCGCTGAAAATCGTTTCTGGAGCTTTCGGTCAGCTCATGGCAGTCTTCCAGCCGTTTGGCCACATCCTCAAACTCGTACATGTCAATCGTTACGTCAGGATGCGTCTTCCAGCGGTAACCGCCGCGATCCGTGCTGATGCACCGGCTCAGGGACGGGCTAACGGATGCAAGAATCACGCGAAGGCGGCTGATCAGCGTCTTGAGGGCACTTTCCGGGTTCGAAGAGGAATCTTCTGCCCAAAGGGTTTCGATCAAGCGGTAAATCGGCACACTTTCCCCATGCTGAAGCACAAGATACTGAAGCAGTGCCATGCCCTTGCGGCTTTTGCACACAATGCTGTCCACATTGGTGCCATCGCAGGTTACATGGAATCCGCCGAGCATGGTAATACGAACCTGTCCGTTCATTCGGCCGTCCCCTCTCAAAAGCCTGCTGTTCATTGAGGCTTTTCGTGTGTACATTATAGCAAAAAGGTTTCATGGATGCAAGTAACGCATGTAACCTTTTTGGTTTTGTCAACGGTTGCTTGCCTTCATGCAACTGAGACTTTTGATTTCGGCTACAGTACATTATCAGTAGTGGCAAAATATGGTGATTTTGTGACAGATACAATAGGTGATGCAAACGTGCAGTTCACTACCTTAGCAATGAACTGCATAGTAGGCTTTTTAACAGCATCAAATGGGAAACGGTATTATGGCAAACGTTTCACTGACTGCGAGAGCCTTGTGTGGATGATTAAAAACTACATCGCGTACTACAACGCAAGACGGCTGCAGCGTAACCTTGGCATTCTTGCCCTGATGAAAAAGCACAAACAGTTTCATTCTGCAGCATAAAAAAGCAGCCAGCGTGAAGCACTGACTGCAAAAAAATCTGTATTTTATTGTCCTTTTGACGGGGTGCGAATCACTTCCACACCTCTCGTTTTATTTCTTACCTCAGAATCTCCTCCAGCACATTCCCATCGATCCCCATCATCTCTATCCCCAGTGCCGCTGCGAAGGTAGGTGCTTCGTCCACCAGGTTAGCCGTAGGCAGCACCGCGCCGGGCTTGATGTGCGGGCCGAAGGCAATCAGCGTAGGCTGTGGGCCTTTTTCAGGCAAATGGCCGTGGCTGGCGTGGCCGAGTCGGTAATCTGCATTGGTCAGCGGGCGCACAAAGGCGCCGGTGAAGTCGTTGGAGAAGCTCGTCATGCCGTCCGTATCCAGGGCAAAATCGAAATCCCCGCTCAGGTGATACTGCTGTTCCGTCTCTTCACGGGTCATCAGCTGACCGATGCCCCAAACACCCTCGTCGTACAGCTTCTGCAGGAACGCTTGCATGGCGGGCACATCCGCAGGATTGCGCACCTTCACCACGGCAGACAGTCCGCCGGAGTGCGCCCAGGCCTTCCAGTCAACAAACTTCCCATCCTCGTCAACGGTAATCCAGCCATTGGCCGCCAGAATTGCATTGAGGGCTACTGCCCGTTCAATGTTCAATTGGCCGTGATCGCTAACAATGAAGAAGTCCGTTTCATCAAAGGTGCCCGCATCTTCTGCGGCTTTGAAGATCATCTGCAGCCAGCTGTCCGTCTCATGGATGCCGTGGGTAACCTTCGGCGTAAAAACGCCTGTTTCGTGCCGATAGCCGTCAATATTGGCGGGATGCACCATCAGCAGATTGGGCTTGAATTTGCGCAATATATCGCAGGCGCTCTGAATCATGAAGTGGTCACAGTACGGGTGGCAGCGATGCTTGCCGGATACGTAATGAATATTGGGCAGCACGATTTCCCGCATGGTCTCCTCACTGCTGCCTGTGCGGCGGAAGCAATCCGTTTCTTCCTTGTCGCCCTCCGATGCATCCGGCCAGCATTCATCGATAAGCCAGTCAATGGACGGATCATTGCCCGTGACCGGCCAGAACACGGAGGCTGTTTTCATGCCGGCTTCTTTGGCATAGTCAAAGACCGTAGGGGCATGCACAAGATTTCTGGTGAACTGCCAGGAAGTCGATACCTGACCGGGAATGATCAAGTCATTGCGGATAATGCCGTGCCGATCCGGATACACGCCCGTCATCATGGTGCTGTGGCACGGATAAGTAATGCTGGGGTAGATGGAGCGCACTCTTTCTACCCGTGCACAGCGATCCCACACCGACGCCATACCGGGAAGCGTCCGCAGCAGCTCCGTATCCTCAAAGACCATAGCATCCGCAGAAATGACGACTGCTCTTCGTGTCATTTTTCTGCCTCCAGGATTGCCTTCACCTTTTCTGCAACAGCCATGCCAAGGGCACGGTGTCCCTCAGGCTTCATGTGAATGGCATCCTCGGCGGAGGGTTCTGCATACTCTGCCGCGTCCAGGAATTCTACTCCCTTGACCTGGCACATGTGGCGGAAGCGCTCGCTGAACTGCTGGGACTCGGTGTAGCCGTTGCGGATGGTGGTGTTGGGGTCGTCATCAAGCTTCTTACCAACCCGAATCGGCGAAATCACCAGGACTTTCATGCCGTTGGGGAAAACGAGAGAGCTTTCCTTCTTGCACTGCACCATGTCTGCCAGGCTGATCAGAGACTCCACGCCCTTGGCCGCACCCCGTGCATCGGTAAACTTCAGATCGTTGGTGCCCAAAGAGATCACCAGCAGATCCAGCGGCTTCTGGGTAATCAGCGAAATCGGCAGGGCATCGCGGCCTCTGCGCCACAAATCCCGCATGTCGTCATAGGCACTCGTGCGTGCATTCATGCCATCTTCAAGAACGACATAATCATCCCCCAGTTGATCCTGAAGAACGCCCGTCCAGCGTGTATGCTCATCGTACCGTTCGCCGGTCAGCGGCGTAAAGCCCCACGTATTTGAATCACCGAAACAGAGAATCCGCTTCTTCATATCGCTTGCTTCCTTCCTCAAGTTACACTATTTCTTGAATTTGCACTTGCTCCAGATAGGCCGTCACATCTGCTTTTCCCGCGACCCGGGCCGTGGCAGATGCAACGCTGTAGCGGAATGCTTCTTCCGCATCCTTGCCGTCTTCCAACGCCTTCAAGAAGCCAGCCACCATGGCATCCCCCGCGCCGACGGTGGTCATCACAGGAACCTTCACGGCCGGCGCCGTGTACGTTTTGCCGGCCGTCACCATGACGGAGCCGGACGTATCCATGGAGGTCATTACAGTTTCAATGCCGACATGCTCCAGATGGGCGGTTGCCTGCAGAATATCTTCATTGGTTGGCAGTTTCCGCTGTTCAAAGATCTCCAGCTCGTGGCGGTTAGGCTTCATGAAGTCCGGCTTTTCCCGCACGCCTTCCCGCAAGGGTTCTCCCTCTGCATCCAGCACAACCTTGCACGGAAGCTGGGCACGGCGCTTTTCACGGATAATCTGCGCGTAGAAATCTGCCGCACAGCCCTGGGGCATGCTTCCTGTTAGCACCAGCCATCGGCTTTTTTTCGCCTCCGCCAGAATGCAATGCTTCATCTCATCGATGGCTGCATCCTCCACGAGGGCGGCTTTTTCATTGATTTCCGTGATTTCATTGCAGGATTTATCCAGAATCTTGATGTTCGTGCGCAGGGTGCCGGCCGTGTCGATCATCTTGTACGGTAGTCCTGCCTGACGCAGACCTTTTTCCAGCACATCGCCACCTTTTGCATGGCGGAAGGTGATCAACTGCACATCTGCCCCCATGTTTTTCAGCATCAGTGCTACATTGACGCCCTTTCCGCCGATGCATTCCTGGGTATCGGTGGGGCGGTTCGTTCCGCCCACCGTGAAGGAAGCGACTCTGATGGTGCGATCCATGCATGGGCTCAGGCACACAACGGTGATCATCGTTACACCTCCGGGAAATTGGCCAGCAGATACTGCTCTGCTTCCGTGTTCCACAGCATATTGTGCCGTGCGCAGATTTCGTGCAGTGCCGCAAACTTCGGATCCGTCTTTCCCAGCTTTTCAAAATCAGCAATGGGCGTCAGCGGGATATCCTTATGGGTATAAATCAATTTCTTGCCGCCGCCGATTTCCGGCTGATGCAGCGTTGCCTCTGCGCAGCAGTTCAGCCCGCCGATGTGCGTCACCATCACAGAAGGATCAATTCTGCCGGAGGCCGTCAGCTCCAGGCTTTCAATCATGTCATCCGTGTTGCCGCCAGTGGTGCCGATGACGTGGGTCAGGTTGTAGTGCACTTCATAGAAGTTCAGCTTGGCGGAGAACTGATTGTCCGACGGTCCTGCAAACATGTTCAGGCAGCCGTCACGGCCAAGTACGGCACTGCCAAGCTCCACCACCGAGGCAATGGGGGCAAAGACCAGCACATCGTCAAATCCGCCGTCAGACAGCTTCAGCAATTCCTTGGAAGGATCCTCCAGGCCGGAGGTGTCCAGGAAGACCACCTTGGTTTCCGGGTACTTTTCCTGGGGGAAGAGGGAGCGGGCACGCTCCAGACGGGATTCGTTGATATCCGTGACCACCAGCAAGGAAGGACGATGATCACCGTTCAAGGCATAGGTCGTGGCGCCCAGTCCCATGGGGCCTGCACCTGCAAGGATGCACATTTTGCCCTGCTCCTTGATGCCCATCTGATGGACATAGCAGCCCATCTTTCCGTGATAGGCCGCATGGAAAGCGCCGATGGAGCAGCTCATGGGCTCTGCCAGGCTGGCCTTGTAATAGGCATCGCCCTTGTATTCCAGCAGGCAACCGCACTCCATGACCTCGGCGGGGATAATGGTATACTGGGTATCTCCGCCGAAGAATTCATAGCTGTATCCGGGAGACCACATGGTTCCCTTGTAGTTCAGGGCAGGCTGGAGAGTGAACTTCATGCCGGGCTGAAAACGATCCTGATGATTCTTGCCAACCTTCACAATATTGCCTGCAAACTCATGACCCATAATGGCCGGATGCTCTGCTACATCCTCATGCACACGCTTGTGCGCCGCGCCCAGGGTGGCGCACTTATAGGTGGACATGCACAAGCTATCCGACACAATCTCCGCCAGAATCTCATCATCCGTGATTTCCGGCAGTTCAAAGGTATCCAACCGAAGATCCTTGGCACCGTGAAGACGTACTGCTTTGGTTTTCATTTTTTTCCTACTCCTTCTTATGTCATTTGTCCCGACCAATAGGTTTGCATCAGTCTGGACAGGTTCATGTAGTGATCATACCGCTTGGTGAAGATCCGATGGCGTTCCATTTCCGGCTGAAAGCACCGATAGGCCGGAACCATGGCGATGCTGTTCATTGTCTCCGGAAGAGACGCGCCGTCCCCCTTTTCAGCGGCGTTGATGCCCATGATGGCCGCACCGCAGGCCGCACTGTGCGGCAGATTGGCATACAGCAGAGGTTTCCCGAGTACATCGCTGAACAGCTGCACCAGCGTCGGATTCTTTTCCGCGATGCCGCCGCAAACGATGATTCTTTCCGCCATCAGTCCCTGATGTTCAAGATTCTCCAGGTTCATCCTGGTACAGAAAGCGGTGGCCTCAACGGCTGCTCGGTAAAGCTCATCTCCGGTGGTGTGCAGATTCATACCGGCAAACACGCCGTGCACATTCCGCACAGACAGCGGTCCACGATGGCCGTTCCACCAGTCCAGCGCCATGACATCGTTTTCTTTCGGGACACGCTTCAACGCTGTTTCTGCCAGATAGTCATGAATCTTCATACCGGCACGGTCTGCTTCCTGGAAAACTTGCGGCGGAAGACATTGCCGAATGCTCCAGTCGTACAGATCCCCCATGGCTGCCATGCCGCATTCACAGCCAAAGAAGCCGGGGATCATGACATCCTGCCCGCCGCCCGCGCATCCGAGGATGGGCTCTCGTCGGCGGCTGATGGCCGCCAGCACCCCGCTGGTGCCGAGGGTTAACAGCATGTTGCCTTCCTGCTGAAGGTTAAAGGCAACCATGGGCATGTTCCCATCCAGGGCTCCGGCGCTGACTGCCATGCCTTCCCGCAGGCCTGTCTTTTGTGCCCAGGACGCCGTCAGCCCGCCGATGCGGTCTCCCCAGCGCACCCATTGGCCACGCAGTTTTGCATGCAGTGCACCAAAGCCCGGCTCTACATCTTCCAGAAAATCTTCACCAGGGGGACACCGGTCATAGGCCATGGCCTTAAACAGGTACGATCCTGCATTTCGCGTAACCTTTCCCGTTAAGGCAAAGGGAATGTAGTCCGACAGATCCATCATGAGATCCGCCTGTCGAAAGACCTCCGGTGCTTCATGGAAGGTTTCCAGCGCCTTGGGCAGGAGCCATTCACTGCTAATGACGCCGCCGTTCCAGGGAAGTGCAGGCTCTTTGCGGCGGACAGCCGTCTGCTGAATCTGTTCTGCTTCCTTTTCGGCGCTTCGGCTTTTCCACAGCTTCATGTAAGCATTGGGCTCGTTGCGGAATTCCTGATGCGCCGTCAGCGGCAGGCCGTCACGCCCCAGCGTAACCAAGGTCAGGCTGGTTGTATCCACGCCGATGCCCACCGCATCTTCCACAGGAAGGTCGTTCGCTTTCAGCAGTGCCAGAAGAACGTGCTCCATGGCCGACAGATATTCTTCGGGATCTGCCAGCACCATGCGAGGCTTCAGCGCCGCATGACTGCCGGGCAGGTCGGTATATACCGTGTAAGGCACCTCCGCATTGCCCAGAAGCTTGCCGCTCTTCGTTTCCATGGCAACTGCCCGAACACTGCCGGTGCCAAAGTCTAATCCGATGGCATATTTCATAGCCATCCCTCCGATTGCTCCGTTAGGAGATCACTTCAATCCGTTGTACGCAAAAGCATTCAGGATCTTTTTGCTTGCGAAAACGTACACCACCAGCACGGGCACCACCAGAATCACATTGCCTGCCATCAGCACATTCCACTGCAATGCCGCATCGCCGCTGTCGCGCAGTTTCTGAATGGCCATGGTCAGCGGGCGAACAGACTCGCTGGTCGTCATCACCAAGGGCCAGAAGTAGTTGTTCCAAATGGAGATGAAGGAGAACATGGCAATGGTAATCATGGCGCTCTTGCTCATGGGGAGCATGATGCGCGTCATAATCTGCAGTTCGCTTGCGTTGTCCAGTCGGGCGGATTCCACAATCTCTTCCGGAATCTGCTTGAAGGATTGACGCAACATGAAGATACCGAAGGCATTGGCGCCAAAGGGAAGAATCTGCGGCCACAGAGTCTGCAAGAGCTTGGCCTTGGACATCATCAGGTAGATGCTGATGTAGGTCAATTGGCTGGGAATCATGAAGGCCAGAAGCACCACGCCGAACAAGACACCCTTCAGCGGGAAATCGCGCTTAGCAAAGGCATAGGCGGCCGGCACCATGATGACCATCTGCAATACGATGGTGGTTACCGTGATGATCACCGAGTTCTTGGTATACATGCCCAGGTCGATGTTCATCTCGCTGATTTTCTGGAAATTGCTCAGGGTGAAGGTGTGCGGCCACAGGGTGGGCGGCGTCTGAATCGCCTCCACATAGGTCTTAAAGCCGGTGGAAATCATCCAGTAAAACGGGAAGACAAACAGAATGACAACCATCAGCTTCAGGATATCCCCCGGAAGATGCCGGATAAACTGCCTTCTGCGACGCTTGCGGCTCAGTTCCTTGGCTTCATCCTTGGTAATCAAGCGATCAGCGGTCGTCTCTTTCATCATTGATAATGCACCTTCTTTTCGATTCCGCGGAAGTCAAGCAGGGTGATGATCACCAGGATGACCAGCAGCACGATACCGCCGGCGGCCGCAAGACCCAAGGAGTTATTGTTCTGGAATGCGTACTCATAAATCCAGGTGCAAATCACCTGCGTTGCATCGCCCGGGCCGCCGGCGGTCATGACGCGAATGGAGTCAAACACCATGAAGGAGCCTGTGGTGATGGTAATCAACAGGAAAAACAACTGAGGAGAAATCAAAGGCAGCGTGATTTTGAAAAATTGCTTGACGGGAGAGGCACTGTCCAGGTCGGCCGCCTCATAAATTTCTGCAGGAATCGACTTCAGCGCCGACATAATAATCAAAGAATAGTAGCCAATGTTCTTCCACACGTTCATGACAATCACGCAGTTCATGGCCGTGCTGGTCTGCTGAAGCCAGCGAACCGTTTTGATACCAAGGGCATCAAGCACGGTATTGAACAGGCCGTAGCTTTCAGAGCTGAACATCCAGCTCCACACAAAAGCGCAGGAAATGGATGCCACCAGGTGAGGCGAAAAAATGGCACTCTGGGCAAAGTGATCGATCTTTCTGCCCTTCTTCAGCCACACTGCGCAAAGAACCGACAGCGCAATCAGAAGCACCAGAACAACAACGGTATAATAGGCGGTGTGGTACAGCGCCGGCACAAAGTCCGGCCGCGTGGTAAACAGATCAATGTAGTTCTGCAATCCCTGGAAGGATTTGAAGGGATTGCGGACGTTGCCGCGGAAGAAGCTCAGATAAAACAGATTGCCCAGAGGGTACAGGCAAAACAGGCCGAAGAAGACCATAGCCGGAAGGATCATAACGTAGGATGTGGCATAGTCCTTCCAGTTTTTCTTGTCATAGCGCTTGACGGCGCCCGGCATCTTAGACATCGCTCATTCCTCCCACTTTGCGCAGCAGGCGGTGATATAGGGGCTCTGTCGTTTCATCGCGGCGGATTCTATTGCCATTCTGTTCAAAGAAGAACAGGTGCTCTTCTGCAACAGAAAGGATGACATTCTCATTCATTTGGAAGTTATCCTGAAGCATTTTCACGGCCACCATGGTGCCGTCTTGGAAGGCAATCTGATACAGGGTCTCGCTGCCCAGCATTTCGCGCACGCGTACCGTTCCCTTTCGGCAAAGCAGTGCACCTTCCGGCTTTTCATGGGACAGCACCACCGTTTCGGGGCGGAAGCCGTACTGATAGCCGCCTTCCATAGGCAGTACGTTCATGGCCGGGGAACCGATGAACTGCGCAATGTAGGCGTTGTTGGGATCGTGATAAATCTGCTCCGGACTGCCCTGCTGCAAAATCTTGCCCTTGTCCATGATGACGATGTCATCTGCCATGGACATGGCCTCCACCTGGTCATGGGTCACGTAGACGAACGTCGTTTTCAGCTGTTCGTGCAGTCTGATGAGCTCTACACGCATCTGCACGCGCAGTTTGGCATCCAGGTTGGACAGTGGCTCATCCATCAGGAAGACGCGGGGCTGTTTCACCATGGCGCGCGCCAGGGCGATACGCTGACGCTGACCGCCGGAAAGGGTATTCGGCTTGCGATCCAGATATTCCGTCAGGCCTACCGACTGCGCCACTGCCGCAATGCGGCTTTCCCGAATCTGCTTGGGAACCTTTTTGTTTTTCAGACCAAACTCAATGTTTTCCCGAACCGTCATGGTCGGGTAAATGGCATAGTTTTGGAAGACCATGGCCACATCCCGCTTGCCGGGGGCCATATCCGTGATGTCTTTTCCATCCAGCAAAACCTGTCCTGCCGTGGCCGGGCCGATGCCGGCAATCATCCGTAGCAGGGTCGTCTTGCCACAGCCAGAAGCACCGACAAGCACGGTAAATTTTCCATCCTGAATCGTCAAATCCAAATCCTCGATCACCTTATTGGCGCCAAAGGATTTTTCAACCTTGTTGAATACGATCTCGCCCATATTCGGTGCTCCTTTACTTTGTGTTCCTTTGCCGATAAGCAAACGGGTCCGGCAGAAGCTCTGCCGGACCCGCAGTCACCTACTTGCCAGGCAACTATGCTTTAGTTGAAGTACTCAGCCGTGGTGGTCTTCATCATCTCGATAGCTTCTTCAGGGGTAATGCTCTGAGCCTGAATCAGCAGATCCAGCACTTCAAAGCCGGCGTACATGTACTCGGTCATCTGGGTGATAACGCCCTTTTCCTGAGCTTCGCCGTCCTGCATCTGCTCATAGGCCAGCAGAGCGAAGGGATGCTCTTCCCAGTACTGCTTCATGGGCTCATAGTCAGCCACAGACTTGGTGAAGGGGATGTAGCCGGTGCCGACGGAGTTGCGGTAGATCATTTCATCGCTCATCAGGAACTTGATGAATTCCCAGCCAGCCTGCTGCTGTTCATCGCTGTTGCCCTCAGCAATCAGGGTGATGGAACCGCCGCCGATGGACACGTAGGGCTGACCATCTTTATAGTAGGGATACTTGGCAACGCCCAGCTCGTAGCCGGCTTCTTCCATAGCAGTCTGTGCGCTCACGAGACCACCGGAGGATGCGAGGTAAGCGCCCAGGTGGCCGTTGACCATCTGCTCCAGGGTGGAGCTGCCAACCTGCTTGTCATAGGGCTTGCACCAGCCCTCGTCTACCCAGCGACGATAGTCGGAGAAGATCTTCAGCAGGGTGCCGTCCTCCAGGCAGGGAGAATAGGTGCGGTCTTCAGAGATGTAGGAGGAACCGAGCTGTGCAGGAGAAACGGTGCCGTAGGTGAAGGAGTCTGCGGGGATCTCCAGGCCGTACACCGTGGTGTTGCCGTTCTCATCGGTCTCATACAGAGCCTTGCAGAACTCTTCCATTTCCTCGATGGTGGTAGGAGCGGTCAGGCCCTTAGCATCTGCCATGGTCTTGTTGTAGTACAGCACAGGGGTAGAACGGGTGTAGGGGAAGGACCACACATGGCCGTCGTCAGCCGTGTAGACTTCCTGGAAGCAGTCCAGGAAATTGGACATGTCGAAGCCGTCTGCATCAGCGAAGGTTTTCAGGTCAGCCAGGATGCCGTCCTCCACCTGAGGAGCAACCTGGAACAGGCCGCTGACAGCCACCGTGGGCTGATCGCCGGAAGTCACAGCCAGCTGAATCTTCGGCAGAATATCGCTGTAGGAACCAACGTAGGTTTCCTGAACTTCGATACCCTTTTCTTCGCCAATCGTGCTGTTGAAGGTATCAACGGCATCTTTAATCACGTCGTAAAGTGCACCGCTGGATGCGTGATGCCAGAAGGTAACAATAATCTTGTCACTCGAAGCATCTTCTGCAAGGGAGAAGGAGCAGACGCTCAGCAGCATGATAACTGCCATCAGGAGAGAGACCAGCTTTTTCATTGCATTTACCTCCATCGTACTTGGTCGCCATGAACACGTTTTTTGATCGATCGGGCGTATAATAACACAGTAAATGTTCATTGTCAACAAAATTCATGATATTTATAAGCAAAATCTACGTAAAATTTGCGTAAAATCGCACATTTCAACACGTTTTATGTTTGAAACAATCATTTCTCTGTTCTTTTCGCTTCCACAGGCGTTAGAAAGCACAAGACAAACACCATTTTTTGTGCTATAATGCACCTGTTTAGTTTTGGGAAGGAGTTCATCCGCATGAAGATTAAGGAACGCCGGGACCAAATTGTTGAGTTTGTGAATCAGCACGGATCCATTAGCTTCGCCGCACTGAGCAAGGAATTCGCCGTATCCGATATGACGTTGCGCCGTGACCTTGAAGCCCTGGACAACGAGCGGCGAATTGTGCGCATCCACGGCGGTGTGAAGTCTGTCAATGTGGTTGCCGGCACGGACGGCCTGTTTTCCATGCGCTCTGCGCGCAACCGCCAGGCCAAGGATATCATTGCCCAAAAGGCTCTCCAGTTTATCCGCCCCAACACCACCATCTTC
>CAVBFK010000004.1:0-3240 GCA_963594395.1 Lachnospiraceae bacterium | reverse complement strand
CTGCAGGTTCATGATTTTTTCCGGCGAAGGCAGTAGCTCGCACTGCTGAATGTAGGAATCGCTCAGGTTGAACGCATCCTCCACGGACATACCACCCTGAATGGCTGCCCGTGAAACCAGGGTAACCGTCACGATGAACAGATTCTTGCGCTGCCGCAGAGGCTCTTCTGCCACCACGCCGCCGCGGATGGCAGGCGCCTTGGCGAGCCATTCCCGCAGTACGGCACTGTCCCCTTTGCGCACCATGTGCAGCAGTAACTGCTCCAAATCGTAGGTATTATGCTCGGATGTCTGTTGCTCCTCTTGCGGAAACGTGGAAAGCCGCTCCTGCGCCTGGTGTTGTTCCTGCCGGGTAATAATCTCCGCTTGCTCCCCTGCGTGAATGCCGATGTCCTTCAGCTCCAGCTTCTCGCCATTCAGCACATAATTGATGGTACACAGCATCTGCAAGATACTTTCCACCGGCATACGGACAATGCTCCGCACCCCAGCAGCCATGGCATCGGCATCCTCTCCGGACAGATCCAGCTGAAAGGCAAGAGCCTGCAGTTCCTGATCCGTTTCTGCAATCTGCCTCGTGGGCCCCACCACAATCTTCGTCTGTCCGCTGTTGACCACCCCGTAGTAGTGAAACTGCGGCGTTACGCAATAGCCCACATGATCCGTAATGGCAAATACCTCTTCCCGGCAGAGGAGCATGGGATCCTTCGGCAGATAGACCACCGAGGCGTAAAACGTCTGCACATCGCCTTCAAAAATGCGGACGGGGATGCCCGCCAGGTTGCCGATGGTTGTGCACAGGTAGGGCAGATCAACCGATGCCATGGGAAAGTCCTCCTTGAAAAGGCCGTCTGAATTAGATACAATCATACCAATTTCATTACAAAAATGCAAGTTTCAAAGTCTGTGCTGTGCTATAGTTGTAGCTAGGAGACGCAGATTCATTCTGCGAACAGACGGAAAAGAGCATAGGAGGAATCGGCAATGGCAAAGCAAAAGCTCGTGGAGCGCAAGCTGTTCCAAAGCAGAATTCACACAGATGACGTAAAGCCCGCAGAGAAGTGGCTGGGATATCTTCTCGGCCCGGCAGGTGCCCTGCTGCTGAATGCAGTGCTCGGAACCTATCTGAACGTTTACTACACCGATGTGCTGAACCTGACAGGACTGTGGGGCGGCGCCTTTTTGGTGATCTTCCCCATTGTGTCCAAGATCATTGATGCCGCGACCAATGTCCTGATGGGCTACATCATTGACCGCACCCACACCAAAGCCGGCAAGGCACGCCCCTGGCTGCTGCTCAGCGCGCCCCTGTTGACCATCACAGGCATTCTGCTGTTCACGGTGCCTAGCGGTTCGCAGACGCTTCAGGCCATCTGGGTCATGGTCAGCTACAATCTTTTCTATTCTTTTGCCTACACCATCTTCAACATGAGCCACAACCTGATGGTTCCGCTGTCCACCCGGAACACCACCCAGCGGGGCAGTCTCTCCGTGTTCAACCAGATTGCGACCATTATGATGAGCGGCATTCTGGTGGCCTTGCTGTTCCCCATGGTCATTATGCCCATCATCGGTGCGGACAAGAGCAAGTGGATTACCCTGATGAGCATTCTGTCCATCCTGGCTCTGCCGCTGACCCTGCTGGAATACTACTTCACCCGCGAGCGTGTTACGGAGGAAGATCAAAGCGCAGGAGAGTCTTCTGTTTCCTTCGCTGCCCAGCTGAAGGCCATCTTCACCGACAAGTACATGCTTATCATCTATGCCTATTTCCTGATCTATACGGTGGGCAGCACCATCAAGAACCTGAGCTTGGTGTATTTCTGCAACTATGTTTTGGGCACCTATAACGACGGCATCACCCAGACCATGATTTCCGTGATCGGCGGCATTCCCATGGGCATCGGCATTTTTGCGGTGTGGCCCCTGGCCAAGAAATTCGGCAAGCGGAATGTGACGGCCGCCGGCTTCGTATTGTATGCCATCGGCAGTGCCATCTGCTGGCTGTTCCCCGCAAATATGACCATCATGCTGGTCGGCCAGTTCATCAAGAACATCGGCGGTCTGCCCTGCTCCTATGTGTTTATGGCGCTGTTTGCCGATGTGCTGGATCATGTGGAATGGAAGTCCGGCTTCCGCTGTGACGGACTGGCCATGAGCATTTACAACATCATCGCCGTGGCCATGTTGGGCGTCTGCACCGGCATTTTCAATGGTTTCATCGCCAAGGCAGGCTATGTCGCGCCTTCCGTTGTGGACGGCATCACCGTTGCCGCTGAGCAGTCCCAGGCCGTGAAAAACGTGTTCACCTTCGGCTTTGTGGGATTGGAAACCATTACGGGCGTTGTGCTGGCCGTGCTTCTTCTGTTCCTGAACGTGGAGAAGAATATCCATCAGGAGCAGGCTGAAATTCAGTCTCGGAGGGAGCATCAATGAACGCCATTCGCTTAAAGACAGAACATCTGCTCAACCCCATGGGCATTGATTGTGCCACCCCCCGTCTCTATTGGAACTGCGAAGGCGGCGTCAAGCAAACAGCTTATCAAATCATCGCCGCAGATGAGCATGAGAAGATTCTCTGGGACAGCGGAAAAACGGTAAGCTCCTCCATGATCGTCACCTGGGGCGGGACGCCTGTTCCGCCGAAAACGAAAGTGCTTTGGCGGGTGCAGCTGTGGGATGAAAACGACACCGCCGGCGCCTGGCAGGAAGCCTCCTTTGAAACAGGCATCGACCGGTGGCAGGCGCAGTGGATCACAGGAAACTACCATGTGAACAAGAAACACCGCTACCCGGTGGACTGCTTCCGCAAGGCTTTTTCTGCGGAGAACTGCACGAAAGCCCGCCTGTATATCGCCGCTTGCGGCCTCTATGAAGCCAAGCTGAATGATCAGCGAATCGGTGATTTCATCCTTGCCCCCGGCATTACGGACTACCGCAAACGGGTGCAATACCAAACCTATGACGTAACCGAGCTGGTCAAGGGCGGTAGTCATCTGCTGACCGTTCAGCTGGCCGATGGCTGGTACCGCGGAAGCTGCGGCGCCTGGGGACTCAAGAACCAGTACGGCACGGAAACCAAACTGCTGGCTCAGCTGGAGATCACCCATGCAGACGGCCGCGTGCAGACCATCGTCACCGATGAAAGCTGGGACTGGAGCAATGACGGTGCCCTCCGCTTTGCAGACAACAAGGACGGCGAAATCATCGACGCCCGCATGACGCCCTCCTATGGTGGAA
>CAVBFK010000003.1:0-4594 GCA_963594395.1 Lachnospiraceae bacterium | reverse complement strand
GAGTCTTCAATAGTTTCTTGCTTTTTAGTTTCATAACAGGTCAATTTCATCGGAGAGGATTGCCCGAAGGAGTCCAGAGGGTGAGGTCTTCGACCCGTAACCGGAAAGCCCTCTGGAATAAACAAGCAAGTTCATTTGAGTTCAAAGCACACGATGATAGTAGAAAAATCACCAAGAAAACGACGAAAATTTGTGGTGCAAAACCGTCAGAAAAGACAAAAAAGGGATTGAAATTTTTCTTGACCTATGATAAAATGAACTGGTTCATCAAAGTGGGTTCGTGGGCGGCTGCACGCTCTACGGAGTGTGTTCCATGGATTCACATGAATACGTCTTCTGCATACGCTGTTCATCCGCACCTTCCAATGGCGGACGGATGGCGTCGCCGTGCGCTTGCTTTCACCAAGCGCTGGCAAAGAGCATCGGGTATTTCCGGCCACTCCGGGGTGGGTTGCCCCTGAGAGGTACCGAAGAACCCAGGTTCTTTAAGGTCGAAACATTCGACCAAGCAACATACGGAGGTGTTTTACACACATGGCACGCATTGCGGGCGTAGACCTGCCCAGAGAAAAGCGCGTGGAAATTGGCCTGACCTACATCTATGGCATTGGCCTGACCACTTCCCAGAAGATGCTCGCAGAGGTCGGCATTGATCCCGACACTCGCGTTAAGGATCTCTCCGAGAATGACATCAGCAAGCTGCGTGACTATATTGAGCATCACCTGAAGGTAGAGGGCGACCTCCGCCGTGAGGTGTCCCTGAACGTGAAGCGGTTGATGGAAATCGGCTGCTATCGTGGCGTTCGCCATCGTCGCGGACTGCCCGTTCGCGGTCAGAAGACCAAGACGAATGCTCGTACCCGCAAGGGTCCTAAGAAGACCATTGCCGGCAAGAAGAAGGCCACCAAGTAAGGATCGGTCTCACGCGACATTGACGCCCACAAACTAGTGGGTACGGAGGGATGAATCAATGGCACCCAAGCAAAAGCTTAAGAAGGTTTCGCGCAAGCGTCGCGAGCGTAAACTCGTGGAGCGTGGCGCAGCCCATATCCGTTCTTCTTTCAATAACACCATCGTGACCATTACCGACACGCAGGGCAACGCTCTGTCCTGGGCATCTGCCGGTGGTCTGGGCTTCCGCGGAAGCAAGAAGTCTACGCCCTTCGCTGCGCAGACTGCTGCTGAGACCGCTGCCAAGGCCGCTATGGAATATGGCCTGAAGACGGTGGAAGTGTTCGTTAAGGGCCCCGGTTCCGGCCGTGAGGCTGCTATCCGCTCCCTGCAGGCAGCTGGCCTGGACGTGAGCATGATTAAGGACGTGACGCCTATCCCCCACAACGGTTGCCGTCCGCCCAAGCGCCGCCGCGTCTAAGGATTTGAAGGAGGACAACGTACAATGGCTATCAATAAGCAGCCGATCGCCCGCAAGTGCCGGAGCTTTGACATTTCCCCGGCCGTTATGGGCTACAGCAATAAAAAGTCTAACCGCAACCCCGGCGGCAACCGTCGTAAGAAGGTTTCTGAATACGGCGCACAGCTGAAGGAAAAGCAGAAGGTTAAGTTCGTTTACGGCGTGCTGGAGAAGCAGTTCCATCACTACTATCTGAAGGCCGCCAACATGAAGGGCGTTACCGGCGACAACATGCTCCAGCTGCTGGAGCAGCGCCTGGACAATGTGGTGTATCGCCTTGGCCTGGCCAAGACCCGCCGCATGGCTCGTCAGATCGTTGTGCACGGTCACATCCGTGTGAACGGCCAGAAGGTGGACATTCCTTCTTACTCCGTGAAGGTTGGCGACGTGATTACCCTGCGTCCCGCCTCTGCTGAGAAGGAAATGTTCAAGTCCCTGCGCGAGGGCACCACGGTGCTCACGCCCAAGTGGCTGACCTTCGACGCCCCCAACCTGACCGGTACGGTCAACGCATTGCCTGCACGTGAGGACATCGACCTCCAGCTGCAGGAGAACATGATCGTCGAGTTCTACTCCCGCTAAAATCGGAAAGACTAGGCGGGGTCGCCTACGCCGCATAGTGCGGGTGATACTCGCCGGTCTTTCTTCCAGGACCATTAGAGGAGGGTTAACGAAATGATCGTTTCAATCGAAAAAGCACGCATCGAGTGTGTAGAGGTTGGCCAGAACGGCTGCTACGGCAAGTTCGTTGTGGAACCCCTGGAGCGTGGCTTTGGTCACACGCTGGGCAACTCTCTCCGTCGTGTGCTGCTGTCCTCCCTCCCTGGCGTTGCGGTCTCTGCTGTGCATATTGAAGGTGTGCAGCATGAGTTCTCGACTGTTCCCGGCGTGAAAGAGGACGTGACTGAGATCATCCTCAACCTGAAGGGTCTGGCGGTAACCATGGTTCCCGACGGTCCTAAGACGGTGATGATCGATGCCCAGGGTCCCTGCGAAGTGACGGCTGGCTCCATCAAGGCTGATGACGAAATCGAGATCATTAATCCCGATATGCACATCGCTACCTTGAATGAGGATGCCCACCTGCAGATGCAGCTGACCCTTGATAAGGGCCGTGGCTATATCAGCGCTGACAAGAACAAGAATCCTAACATGCCTATCGGTATGATCCCCATGGACAGCATTTTCACCCCCATTAAGAAGGTGAATTACACTGTTGAGGATACCCGTGTAGGTCAGATTACCGACTATGACAAGCTGACCCTGGAGATCTGGACCAACGGCACCCTGAAGCCTGAAGAGGCCATCAGCGGCGCTGCCAAGATCCTCAGCGAGCACCTGAGCCTCTTCGTGAGCCTCACGGATCAGCCCATCCCGGTAAGCATGGTACAGCCCGAGGACGACAAGAAGGAAAAGGTTCTCGAGATGACCATTGAGGAGTTGGACCTGTCGGTTCGTGCTTACAACTGCCTGAAGCGTGCTGGCATTAACAGCGTGGCTGAACTGGTGCAGCGCAATCAGGAAGACATGATGAAGGTTCGCAACCTGGGCCGGAAGAGCCTGGAAGAAGTCGAGCAGAAGCTGGAAGCACTGGGACTCGGCCTGCGACCCAACGAAGAGTAAGACGGGGCGGAAGTGAGGATCGGAAGGTCGAAGCACTTCACCTTCTCCCTGCTGCCCGTGAAGGAGGAAATAACCCATGGCAAGCCAACGTAAGCTGGGTCGCACTGCGGATCAGCGCAAGGCACTGCTGCGCAACCAGGTGACCAACCTCATTTGGTACGGCCGTATTGAGACCACTGAAGCTAAGGCTAAGGAAGTCCGCCGCATTGCGGATCGGATGATCACCCTGGCCATTAAGGAATGTGACAACACCGTTGCCACCACCAAGGAGACCCACAACGACAAGGGTCAGTCCATGACCATCGACGTTGTGAACGATGCTCCCTCCAAGCTGCATGCTCGCCGCCTGATGATGGCTTACCTGTACGATGTGCAGGAGCAGAAGCAGAGCGATGAGACCAAGAAGGAGTTCAAGGAGCGCACCAAGGACAACAAGCATCCTGTGGTGGAGAAGCTCTTCCGCGAGATTGGCCCCAAGTACAAGGCCCGCAACGCTGAGAAGAACTGCAGCGGCGGCTATACCCGCATCTATAAGCTTGGACCCCGTCGCGGCGATGCTGCCGAGATGGTCGTTCTCGAGTTGGTGTAATTCATAAGAAACATACTCACACATCAAAGCAAATGCCGTGTCTCCCGCACAAGAGACACGGTTTTTCTTTTACCATCTTGCAGATAAAATCAAAAGAATGAAATACGATGCTCCTTTTTCGCGTCATAAACAACCCCTTTCATGAAGGCCACAGCCTATCACGAAAGGGGCGTTTTTGATGAATTACAACAGCAAAATGACCGGGCGGATTATTAGCCAGCTTCGCATGGAAAGAGGCATGTCGCAAGAGGTGCTTTCCGGCTTGGCAGGCATTGCAAGAAGCCATCTGGCAATGATTGAGACGGGACGTAAGAATGCCAATGTGGATACCCTTTGGCGCATTGCCAACGCGCTTGGCATGCCGCTGAGCGAATTGATTCGCACGGTAGAAGTGACCATGGAACAGGAAGAAAAATGAGAATGGCACACGAAGCGAGTGAACCCTCCGTGTGCCATTGATCGCATTGGAAACTCGATTAAAGAAACCACGAAGAGGCGGGAGGACGATTGAAACGCTCCTCCTGCTTCTTTTTTTACACAGCACCCTGAGCCATCATGGCATCGGCAACCTTCAGGAAGCCTGCAATGTTGGCGCCGGCCACGTAGTCGCCTTCGGTGGCGTATTCCTTGGCGGCTTCGTCAATCTTGTGGAAAATGCCAACCATGATGTCCTTCAGCTTAGCATCCACTTCTTCAAAGGACCAGCTCAGGCGCATACTGTTCTGGCTCATTTCCAGCGCGGAAACGGCCACCCCGCCGGCGTTGGCGGCCTTTGCGGGAGCAAACAGCACCTTTGCCTTCTGGAAAGCCGCGGTAGCTTCCAAGGTAGAAGGCATGTTGGCGCCTTCACCCACAGCTTCCACACCATTGGCGATCAGAGCCTTGGCGCTCTCTTCATTGATTTCATTCTGCGTGGCGCAGGGCAGGGCAATCTGGCAGGGGATGGTCCAGATGCCGGAGCAACCCTCGGT
>CAVBFK010000002.1:0-9981 GCA_963594395.1 Lachnospiraceae bacterium | reverse complement strand
GGCGTACATCATGGTGATGTTTGCCGCCAGGGAGACCCACTGGCAAGCCACATTGCCTGCAATGTATTTCTTGCTTTCCTTCACCGTGCCAATCAATCGTTTGTTGATCATCATGGTCGTTCATCGCCTACTTTCGTAAGTTTGTTACTATTAACCTTCGTGCAAAAGAAAGGACCTCACAAGGAGGTTCCGAACTTTCGACGTCAGCATCTGCCCTGCTCCTCTGTCCTTCAAAAAAGCCAGAAGGCAGTTGTATATTGCTAACCACATGTAACTATAATGGAGAATCGCATTTTTGTCAATGAACTTACTGCGGTGATTTCAGCCCAAAACGCATAAAAACAGGAGGGTGTATGAAGCACCCTCCCGTTAAAACATCAGCCTATCGAAATGTTACAGCATGGCCGTGGACTGGGGATACTCTGCCAGCAGAGGACGCAGTTGATTCTTATAGGCCATGTTCATGGCTACCTGGGGCATAACCCACAGCTTGATTGCCCAGTCGCAGGCCGCCGCCAATCCACCTTCCATAGCATCGGCGCACAGGAGTGCAAACTGCTCCATTTCCTTGGCCGCCTTGCCGGGCAGTGGAGGAATCACCTTCAGCACCGGTGCAAGCACGCTTCGTGCGGAGGCAAGTTCTTCTGCCGTAAACTCCTTCTTCAGTGCGTCCAGGGACAGAGGCTTTCCTTCCTTGGTGCATGCCTCCACAAAGGCAAGCGCAGGAAGTGTGAAAATCGGGTACGGACTGACCGTATAGGATGTGCGCTCCGTCAATGTGCGGGCGTTGCCCACCAGTGTCAGCGTGCAGGCAGGCTCCGCAAGGCCTGCATCAACAACCGTGCTGGCAAGCACCATGGGCGTTCCGGCATCCACGTGCTCCGTATCCGGCACAGGCGTCTGATTCGTTGTTGTCTGCAAAGCATAGCCGGCATGCCAGCCCATGGCATAGGCCACGTTTTCCGCAAGGGTTGCCGCCGCCGCCAGGGTCGCTGTTGCCAGACCCACATGGGGGCACACCGTCATGGCAACCATAAACGCCACCGCCGCGTTGTACGTGCAATCCGCACGGTTGGCCTTCATAGCGTTTGCGAAATGCTCGGCCGCTTCCTTCAGGGTAGCAGGCTCGCCCACATGGCTGTGCATGCGCAGTGCCTGTCCTGCCACAGGGGTTACAAGATGGGCGCGGTTCAATGCTTCTGCCAGTGCGGAGGCGTAGTCATTCTGACGCAGACGTTCTACTTCTGCTTCTACAGCATCCCGCTGAGCACCCAAGGCCTGAATCTGCTCGCTAAGCGCGTCCTTCTGCTTCGCGTAATCTGCCAATTTGTCTTCGGCGTCACGGAGCTTCTTGGCCATTTCGCCATTAGCAGACTCCAAGGCGCTCTTGCGATAAGCCTCCAGGTTTTCCTTGGCCTTGTCCAGCTGAATCAAGGCCGCCAAGCGTTCTGCTTCCAGGTCATCCAGCCGATGCTGAAGTGCCAGCTGCAGGGGCGTCTTACCCTGAGAAGAAGCAACCGAGGGCACAATCCGTGCGCTCATGCCCGGCAGAGACAGCACGAAGTCTACCAGCTGCTGTTGGGCTTCCGGCATCTGCCATGCCTGCTGAAGCTGCATGCAGGCACGCTCTACGGGATTATCCACCACCCGCATGGTCACACCGTTCGGCAGGGGCGCTGCAGGAGGATCATTTCTGGCGGCGCGCATCTGGTTGGCCACAACTTCCTGCACATGATTCTTCGGCCGCGGTACCGAGGTACGCAAGCCGGTGCTCCGCATCAGGGGCGTTCCCGTCAGCTGCTGAGGCGGCATCGGCTGTTCAATTTCCGTATGCTCCTCCCGCTGATGATGGAGCAGATTGGCGCCGTTGCTCAGGGGCTGATTCAATCCTTCCAGGGTTTCGGCAAAATCTTTGCTTTCATCCAGAATCGTCAGGGGCTTACCGATGGGCAGTGCACCCGTCGTTTCTTCTGTTGTTTCAGGCTTAGGAGCCGGCATAGGAGCAGTTCTCTGTACCGGTGCAGGCGTTGCGACAGGCGTCTTGACTTCTGCTGTTTCTTCTTTCTTTTCTTCGCCGGCTTTGCAAAGGATCACACGCTGCTTGCCGTCCGGACATGCAACTTCATAAACTACGGCTTCCATCTCAGGGGCATGCTCAGGCGCCACGGGATTCTGCTGATCCACAGGGCCGTAGAGCACGTCATCCTGCCGAATCAGGAACAGCGGTGTGGAGGCATTGGCCGCAAGGTTCGCGGCATCCTCCGGCGCGCCTTCCAGCACTTCATAAAAGGTGTGGGGCGGCACAGCCTTCACCGCATCGGAATAAAGGATGTATTGATTTCGTTCGTCCCGCTCCGGGCGGAAATTTTTATTAGTACGGATCTTATTGGCTTCTGTCGGGAACGGCGTCAAGTCCATAAGGCAGAAATTTCCCATGGCACGCATCCGATCCTTAAAATAACCCTGCTCGTTTTTATCGGGAACGATGCGCAGAGCGCCGTCTTCCGGCCAGAGCTTCGCAGCTTCCTCCTGCACATCACCCGACACCGTCAGCAATGGCTTGAGACGAAAATAAGCGCGTTGCGTGTTGTCTTCTTCCAACCACGAAAACACGATTTCATGAGCAAGATCCATATGATAAAGCCTCCAATGCAATAAAATAAGAAAGGTAACACTGCCTTGGATGTATAAATTGTAGCAAATCTTTGCCGTTTCGTCAAGCACCATGGTGAAATGTGGCAGAAGTGTACGACAATTCTCCCGAAAAAGCGACACTTTGTATAACAAGTTGCATAGAATGCCGAAACAGCGGCGCAACTTTCACCGTTTTCTTTGACAATTTGCGAACTTTGCGGTAACATACACTCTGTGTAGAAGAAAGCGAGGAATGACGCGTGCTGACCTTTATCGTGAACCGAACTGCCGGCAATGGCTACGCCGCCCGTGTTGAACGCCAACTGCGGGATGAGATGACCATCCGCGGCATCCCTTCTGAATTCTACCATACGGATCATCCCGGCCATGCCACCCTTCTCGCCAGAGAAGCCGCCTCCCGTGGAGACTGCACCGGCGTTATTGCCGTGGGCGGTGACGGCACGTCCTTTGAGGTGGCCTGCGGTTTGCTGGGCACTGATGTGCCGCTGGGCATCATTCCTGCAGGCACCGGCAACGACTTTGTGAAATCTACCGGTTCACCTACGCGGGTGATTTCTGCGCTGGACTTTATTCTGAGTCACCAGCCCCGCGCGGTGGACGTCTGCACCATGAATGATCGGATGTTCCTGAACGTCAGCGGCACCGGCTTTGACGTAACGGTGCTGGACTATACCTTGGCGGCCAAGAAGTACGTCCGGGGTATTCTCCCCTATTTGGTCGGCCTGGTGCGCGCCGTGTTCCATCACAAGAAGATTCATGTGAAGCTGAACATCGACGGTGAGGAACGTGAGCAGGATGTGCTCATCTGCACCGTTGCCAACGGCCGTTACATCGGCGGCGGCATTCCCATCTGCCCCGTGGCCAAGATCGATGACGGTAAGCTGGACGTGGTGCTTGTGGGCAACAAGCCGCGGCGGGTCATTCCCTTCTATCTGCCCGGGCTGATGATGGGGCACATTCTCCGCTTTAATTTCACGGAGCATCTGCTGTGCGACAGCATCACCATCGACTGCCCCGGAATGCGATTGAACGTGGACGGCGAGATTTTCAGCATGGATCGCGCAGAGTTCCATGTTCAGCCAGGCAAGCTGTTGTTGTTCTGGTAAACAAATGTGAACAAATCTTAAAGAATAGACAGGATCAAGGGAAACAGCAGGAATTTGCATTTTCATAGCGAATATCTTACCAGAAAGTTGAAAGGAGCAATGAGTCATGGCAGACCTTAGCAAGAATCTGAAGACTGCTTGGATGAAGGGCATGGAAGCGATCGGCAATACCGCATCCAACATTGCCAGCAACACGAAGTACAAGGTTCAGGAGATGAACCTTATTAACCGCCGTCGGGAGATTCTTTCCGATTTTGGCGCCCAGGCTTATGAAATGTGGCAGAAGGGTGAGCAGTTCCCTGAAAAGCTGGCCAAGCAGCTGGAAGAACTGAGTCACCTGGATGAGGAGCTCAACGCCATGCGTACGGAGCGCTTCGCCGGCGTGACCACGGAGCAGGTTCCTGAAGAAGCTGCACCCGCGGAAGCCCCTGCAGAAAAAGCAGAAGAGGAAGCCGAAGTCGTAGAGGCGGAGACCGTTGTGGAAGAAGCCCCCGAAGCCGCAGATGAAGGCGTGCCCACCATCGAAGTAGTAGAAACGGAAGCCGAAGATATCCCCGAAGCCCCTGTAACGGACGACGATGTGCCTACCCTGCAGATGCCCGACGACGAGCACACGGAAGGCTAAATTCCTCTGTTTGATGAAGGCTGTGAGAGAATGCTTGTTCTTTCACAGTCTTTTGTTTTCCTGCAAGCCGTTTTGCAAAACCATGATTTGCCTTTGACAAACCCTTGACATCCATACAGGGACGCGCTATAATGACAGCGGTTCCTAAAAAGAGCATAGCTACTTGGAGCTTCTTCGGGGCAGGGTGTAATTCCCTACCGGCGGTATAGCCCGCGAACTGAACCTTGGTTCAGCCGACTCGGTGGAATTCCGAGGCCGACAGTATAGTCTGGATGAGAGAAGAGAGCTGGAATACGTGTATGTTTTCCGCCCCTGAAAAGCAAGTTGCTTCCAGGGGCGTGCGTATTTCACAAGGAGGCTTTCTCATGAAAAAGAACCTACCCATCCAGTACCTGACCCGCATTGCAGTCCTGACCGCCTTGGCATCCATCCTGTTTCTCATTGAGATTCCCGTGGTTGCCTTCTACAAGCTGGATCTGAGCAATCTGCCCGTTTTGCTGGGCGCATTCTCCATGGGACCTTGGGCCGGTCTGGCCATCCTGTTCCTGAAGAGCCTGATCGGCATGCTGCATTCTTCCAGTATGTACGTCGGCGAGCTGGCTGACTTCATCATGGGTGCGGCGTTCATTCTGCCCGCGGCATTCATCTATCAGCACAAGAAGAGCCGGAAGACGGCCCTCATCGGCATGGTGGTGGGCACCATCACCATGATTGTGGCCAGCGTTATCGTGAACTGGCAGATCATGATTCCCTTCTACATGAGCGCTTACGGCATGCCCATGGAGGCTGTTGTCGGCATGGCTACCTCGGTGCTTCCCTTCGTGGACACTGAGTGGAAGCTATTGCTGTGCGTCACCGCACCCTTCAACCTGCTCAAGGGCGTTGTGCTGAGTGCATTGACCTTCGTGCTTTACAAGCATCTTTCTCCCCTGCTGCACGTGTCCAAGCGGTAAGCAGGTCGGATACAAATAAGGAGCGATCAACGTGATAACACATTCTCCGGCAGAAACTCGTGCCCTTGGCGAAAGGCTGGCGCACCTGCTTTTGCCGGGGGATGTGCTTCTTTTTTGGGGCGATCTTGGTGCCGGCAAAAGTGAAATGACCCGCGGCATCGCCAAGGGATTGGGCATTGCAGGCCCCATCAGCAGCCCCAGTTTCACCATCATGAACGTCTATGATGACGGCCGCATTCCCCTGTACCATTTTGACTGGTATCGCCTGCAGAGCAGTGAAGAGCTGTACGAAATGGGCATGGATGAATTTCTCGGCGGTGACGGTGTGGCCGTGGTTGAATGGCCGGGACAATGCCCCGACGCCATCCCCGAAACCTGCCTGTCCATCACCATCGAGCCCATGGAAGATGACAGCCGAAAGATCACCTTCGATTATCGCGGCGGTTTCCGCGACCTCAAGCTGGAGGAGTGAGCACTTGAAGATTCTAGCTATTGACACTTCCGGTCCCGTATGCGGTGTGAGTGTGCTCGTTGATGACGCCATTCGCTATGAATGCGCCGTTTGCAACAAGCTGACCCATTCTGCCAACCTGATGCCCATGGTTGATGCTGCACTGACGGCCTCCGGCTTGGCATTGAAAGACGTGGATCGCATCGCCGTGGTGGTGGGTCCCGGTTCCTTCACCGGTGTCCGCATCGGTGTCAGCACGGTGAAAGCCATGGCACACGGCGCCGGAAAACCTTGCGTGGCCATTGATGCGCTGGAGGCCATGGCTGCCGGCATCACAGACTTTGACGGAATCATCTGCCCCATTCAGGATGCCCGCGCAGGCCAGGTTTACGGTGCCGCATTTACCGCCGGTATGCCGCCGAAGCGTCTTCTGCCGGATGCCCCCATGAAGCTGGAAGAGTACGTCCGTGCCATTGAGTCTCTGGGCGAGCGCTTCCTGTTCCTCGGGGACGGCATGCCCGTTCATCGTGCACGTCTTGCCGAAATGCTGGGAGACAATGCCGTTTTCGCATCTCCCCAGCAGGCGTTTCTTCGTCCGGCGTCCGTTGCCGCTCTGGGCAATCTTGCCGCAGAGGAACTAGACTATTTGCAGTTGATGCCCCTGTATCTGCGTGCCCCTAATGCAGAGCGGTGCAAGCAGCTGGTGGAGGCTCAAAATGCCCAATGAATGTATTGTCCGGCGCATGACGCTGGAGGATTTAGACGCTGTGGTCGCCATTGAGGCGGCCACTTTTGCCATGCCCTGGAGTCGTGATTCTTTCTACCAGGAGCTGACGCGTAATGTAGCCGCCCGCTATCTGGTGGCAGAAGTCGATGGCGTGGTCATCGGCTATGCCGGCGCCTGGATCATTCTTGATGAAAGCCATATCACCAACATTGCCATTCTGGAAGCGTACCGCGGACACGGTTATGGCCGCAAGCTCACCGAGGGCTTGATGCAGTATCTTTCCAACCTCGGTGCCGCCTATGCCACGCTGGAGGTTCGGCGCAGTAATGAGCGCGCCCAGAACCTGTACAAGTCCATCGGCTATGTGGGTGTCGGCTGGCGCAAGCGCTACTATGAGGATAACCAGGAGGACGCACTGCTCATGGTCTGTGAGCACATGCCCCCTGCTGATCCTGACTTTACCGAGCCTGAAACCGTGACCGAGTAAGGAGGTATCCCCTTGCGTGCAATCGTAGCCATCGGCGGCGGCAATCTGGCCGCAGGTGAAACGCTGGCCATTGACCGAACCATCGTCAGTCTTTCCGAGAAGTTAGCGCCTCACGTGCTGTTTCTGCCCACTGCCAGTCACGACAGCAGTGCCTACGTGGCAGAATTTACGGCCGCCTACACCCGCCTTGGGTGCACCGTGGAAGCACTCCTTCTTTGGGATCATGCACCTGATGCGCAGGCGCTCCGTGAGACCATCCTTTCATCTGACATTATCTATGTGGGCGGCGGCGACACGGAAGATATGCTTCGCATCTGGCATGAAACCGGCGTGGATGCTCTGCTGAAGGAAGCATGGGAGCGCGGCATTGTGCTCAGCGGGTTGAGTGCCGGAGCGCTGTGCTGGTTCCATCGTGGATTGACAGATCGCATGGTAGACGGCGAAAGCACCCTCGTGTGGTGCGACGGTCTGGGGCTGATCCCTTACAATGTAGGCGTTCACTATGATGAAGCCTTCTGGGCGGCATTTGACAGCTTCATGCCGGGAGCAGATCGTCCCGGCATTGCCTTGGAAAACAACACGGCCATGATGGTGCTGGATGATCGCCTTTCCATCCTGCACGCTAATGAAACCAACCATGCATGGCTTCTGCGCCCCGAAAACGGCACGGTGCACAAGCGCGCCTATGAGGGCGGATTTATCTGATAATGCAAAGGAGGCCAAAGCATGGCTGACATCGTTGTGACGGTAGGTGTCCCCCGCGAAGGCTTTTCCCTGTTGGCCGGGCACACGGTTCACATTCCCGAGGACGGACGCGAGTTTACCCATGATGAGCTCATGGCGCTTATCCCCCAGGCAGATGCGGTCATCGCCTGCAAGTCTCTCAGCGGCGATGTCATCCGCGCCGGCAAACGGCTGAAGATTGTGGCCAATTATGGTTCCGGCTATAATGCCATTGATATTCAGGCCGCGGCGGCATGCGGCATTCCCGTAACGAACACGCCGGAAGAGACTGCCTCTGCCACTGCAGAAATGACCATTGGCCTGATGATGGCGGTGGTTCGCCGCATTGGCGAGATGAATCTCCGCCTGCGGGAGCCGAACGCTGAGCCGTACTTTACCATGGGTTATGAAATGGGTCACACCTTGTGCGGCAAACATCTGGCCATCATCGGCATGGGACACATCGGCTCCGAGGTAGGACGTATTGCAGAAGCCCTAGGCATGACGGTCACAGGTCTGCGCCGCCGGGATGTTGCCGGTTCACTGCGCGATGCGGTGGCAGATGTGATTGCCGATGCAGACATTGTGTCCCTGCACTGCCCCCTGAATGACGAAACGCATTGGCTCATGGATGCAGATATGATCGCTCATATGAAGCAAGGAAGCTATCTCATCAATGCCGCCCGCGGTCCTGTCATCGATGAAAACGCCTTGGCAGATGCACTGGAAAGCGGCCATCTGGCAGGCGCCGGCCTGGACGTCTACCCCGATGAACCCCATGTGCCGGAGCGGCTCAAGCACTTCCATAATATTGTGCTCACCCCGCACCACAGCGCAAACACCGTTGAAACCCGCCGCGCCATGGCGGAAGCCTGCTCCCGTCAGGTTCTTGATGTTCTGGACGGCAAACGTCCAAGGAACATTGTTAACGGACTGTAACACAGCAATCGCATACGAAAAAAGGACAGCCGCTCAAAGCTGTCCTTTTTGTATACCTTCCATGCTTTTGAAGTTTTAAGCCTTCGTTTCCGTGGCTTCCAGCACCTTTTCAGGGGTCGTGCCCACCTTGGCATTCGCATCACGGACGTGATCGCGAACCTTCATGGTGATGCACTTCTTGGGGCACTTTTCAGCGCAGGCACCGCAACCGGTGCAGGCATCGGTAATGTCATGAGGATGACGAACTTCGCCGGCAACAGCCTCGAACTGGCAAGTACGCTTGCACATGCCGCAGCCAACGCAAACATCCTTGTCGATCACAGCCTGCTTGCGGTGATCCCAATCGGCCGTCAGAGCGCCCGTGGGGCAAACCTCAGCGCACATCATGCAGCCGCGGCACTTTTCACGGTCAATCACAGGCAGATTGTTCACCATGGTGATTGCACCAAACTTGCAGGTCTTCTCGCAACGGGTGCAACCGATACAACCGATCTTGCAGTTGTCAGACACCAGCTTACCGCGCTCAGCGGCACGGCAACGGAGCTGCACAGGCTGCTGCACGGGCAGAAGCTCCAGCACATGCTTGGGGCAAGCGGCAACGCACTTGCCGCAGCTCTGGCACTTTTCTTCATCGACCACAGCGATTTTCCGCTGCTCATCGATGTGAATAGCGCCGAAGGGGCAGGCACGGGTGCAAGTGCCCAGACCCAGGCAGGCATACTTGCACATACGATTGCCGTCGTTGACCAATGAGGCCGCAACGCAATCCTGAATGCCAACGTAGTTGAACTTATTGCCGCAGTGCTCGAGGTCGCCCTGGCAAAGCACGGTGGCAACCTTCTTCACACCAGTTTCAGCAGCTTCAACGCCCATGATCTTGGCAACCTTGGCACCAACCTCGGCACCGCCCACAGGGCAAGCATTCACAGGTGCCTTGCCTGCGGCAATGGCATCTGCACAACCGTCACAACCGGGGAAACCGCAACCGCCGCAGTTTGCACCGGGCAGAACTTCACGCACTGCATCCCGCTGGGGATTGCCGGGCACTGCGAACACCTTTGAAGCATAGGTCAGCAGCACGCCGAACAAAAGACCCATGCCGCCCAGCGCGAGGGCAGCATACAAAATCTCCATGAAGTGTCCTCCTTGTTCAGTTAGATTTCAAAGCGGCACCAGCATTGTCCTACCAATGATGATGCCGCTGCAGGTTTCCTTAGTTGATCAGGCCGCCGAAACCGGAGAAGGCAATAGCCATCAGGCCGGCAGTAATCAACGCACCAGGGAAACCGTCCATCCACTTGGGCATACGGCTGGT
>CAVBFK010000001.1:0-5033 GCA_963594395.1 Lachnospiraceae bacterium | reverse complement strand
GGCTTGCGTGGGCATTGCCCAGCCGGCTCTCCCTTTTCTTCGTTCTTCGGGAATCGATGAAAGAGGAAAGATAGCAAGCTGTGTTCAATAAGAAAATTATGAAAAAATAATTTTACAAGCCAACAGATCAGATCGGATTGACAATGCTCCTTAGAATGTGATATTATTAACTAACGAAAGCTCGTGTGATGTAGGAAAATACGAGCAACCACAATAGCACATAGTAGGAGGAATCATTTCATGGGTATGGACACGAGCCGTCGCGACTTTTTGCGTGCGACTGGCAAGGGCTTGCTGGGAGTTACCGTTGCTTCTGTGTTGCCTGTCGGTCTTAATACCGGCGTTGCTGAGGAGGAGATTGCAGCTCCCGAGTGGCCTTGGAAGTGGGAAAAACTGGACCCTCAGGAAGTAATGGAAGCCGGCTATAAGGCATTCTATTCTCATGGCGGCTGCTGCGCCGGCGCGTTCGCTGCAATTATCGAAACGATGGCTGCTAAATATGGCTATCCGTACAACCAGCTCAATGCCCGCATGTTCGCTGACGGCGCTGGCGGTTATGGCCAGCAGTCTCTGTGCGGTTCTCTGGGCGCCTGCTGCGCAATCTTCGGCCTGTTCTGTGAAGGCACCGATGCCGCTCAGCTGCGCAATGAGCTGTATACGTGGTATACGCAGAAGCCGTTCCCGGAATATCAGCCTGAGTTTACGGCACCTACGACGACCGTGGCAGACTCTGTGGAATGCCGCGATTCCGTGAACAAATATATGGAAGCCACCGGCTTCACCATGGCAGATGACGGCCGCAAGGCTCGCTGCGCTGCTGTGACTGGTGAAACCGCCGCAAAGGCTGTTGAAATCCTGAATGTACATTTCGGCTACAGCGAGGCTACGGTGGAGCCTGATGCTGCTGAAGAAACCCTGGCAGATAACGAGTACATCGGCGAAGCAGAGAGCGAAATCGGCGGCACCATCAAGGTGAAGGTCACCATGGATGGCGATAAGATTGCTAAGATCGAAGTCCTGAGCCATGGCGAGACCGCAGGCATCTCTGATCCTGCCTTTGCCCTTGTGGACAAGATGGTTGAGAACAACTCGACGGATGTCGACACCGTGACCGGCGCAACCAAGACCAGCGAAGCCTTGATTGCTGCTGTCAACGATGCTCTGAGCAAGGTTGGCAAGTAATTGCATGGTTTGGGGAGGGCTTGCGTGGGCATTGCCCAGCCGGCTCTCCCTTTTCTTCGTTCTTCGGGAATCAATGAAAGAGGAGGAACAGTAGGCTGTGTTCAATATCGGCTTTTCGGAACTGCTGCTGGTTCTGCTGGTCGCCTTTGTTGTGGTTGGCCCGAAGGATCTGCCCAAGGTTGCCCGCTGGCTTGCCCGCGTGGTGAAAAAATCACGGCGGCTGATTAATGAGGTCAAGAAAGAGTCCGGCTGGGCAGACCTTGAGAAAGAAGTCAATGAAGTTAGTCACGATGTGAAGGACGCCGTAAAGCAGGGCGACATTTCCGAAGAACTGCGTGAAACCAAAAAGTCCGTGCAGGACAGCGCGGAAAAATTCAAGCACGACACGAAGTCGAACTGAGGGAGGATACCAACATGCGTCTGGGAACTACAGAAATTCTTTTGATCGTTGTTTTGGCACTGGTGCTTTTCGGCGGCGGCAAATTGGCCGGCGTTGGTAAGGCTCTGGGCAAGAGCATTAAGGACTTCAAGAATGAATTGAAGGACGATAAGGCTGACGACGACAAAGACGACAAGGATCAAAAGGAATAACCATGAAGCAGAAGCAGACAACGCACGCAGAAGATGACCGCGCGGACGAAACCGCGCAGGAGGCGGCGGAGAATCAATCGGAGCAGGAAGGCGAAAAGGGAGAATCGATGATGTCCCACCTGCTGGCACTGAGAAAGGTATTGCTGATTTCTGCCGGTGCGGTGATTGTTGCCTTTGTGCTGGTTTTCTACCTGGCCATTGATCCGCTGATGAACTGGATTCTGGAGCCGATTCAGGCACGCGGCATTCAGGTAATCTTTACGGCTATGTCAGAAGCACTGGTCACCAAGTTCAAGGTTGCCCTGCTGGCAGGAATGATCGTGGCAAGCCCCGTGGTGATCTGGGAAGTGTGGAGTTTCATCAAGCCTGCCCTGTATCCCCATGAGAAGCGTAGATTTCGGCTGCTTTTCGTGCTGGCATTGCTGCTGTTCCTGGCGGGTGTCGCCTTCTGCTATGTGGCCGTGTATTCCTTGGCCGTGGACTTCTTCCTGGTGGCAGGCGATTCCCTGGCAACGCCGATGCTGTCCATCGATAAGTACGTGAGCTTCCTCTTTGGCTTCCTGGTGCCTTTCGGCATTGCATTTCAGCTGCCGGTGGTGCTGTATCTGACCACACGCGTTGGCCTTACAACACCGCAGATGCTCACCAGCAAGCGGAAGTATGTTATTCTTGCGATCTTCATCATCGCAGCTATCCTGACGCCGCCGGATGTTGTGTCGCAGGTCGCATTAGGACTCCCTATGTGCGGCTTGTATGAGATTGGCATCCTGGTCAGCCGATGCACCAAAGTCCGTAACCGCGAATAAGCAAAGCGCCGCACCCAACCGGATGCGGCGCTTTGCTTATTGACGAAAGTTTCGGGAAAAGGGGAGAACGCGAGAAAAGCGATGACTTCTGAAGAACCGTTGCCCTTATGTGGTTTTCGGGGTGGGTGCGGGAGGGGGCTTTTGACTCAAAAGCCGCTCTCCTGCAATCAACACTCACATTTACACAATCGCCAAGCGGTAGCCCATTTTGTAGATAGTTTCGATGCTGTCAATGCCGATCTTTTTGCGCAGACGTTGAATGTGAACATCCACGGTCCGCGTTTCGCCAATGCATAGGTAGCCCCACGCCGTGCGCAATAACTGCTCACGGGTCAGGGTGGCGTTGGGGGATTCCATCAGCGCCTGAAGCAGAGAAAATTCCTGCGATGTCAGTGCCAACGCCTTGCCATCCAAGGTGGCCTGGTGCTCCTTGACGTCCATCTGTAGGGAGCCAACCGTAAGTTTCGTTTCTGCATGCCGGAGAAGCTCTGCAATGCAGGCGACAAGCTCGATTCCGCCGGCCGATGTGGATAGCACCGCGCAGCCTGCATGATACAGAGATTTCAGGTGCTCCGCATTGCTGACATTGCGGGTCATAAACAGTACCGGCCAGCCCCGCTGCTGAAGAAAATTGAGCAAGGCATAGCTGTCTGACCAGTTGGTGCGGGTACCGATGACGGTTACTACCTTGCCGGTCTCGTTTGCCACCAGGGCAAGACCATCCGAGGCAGTTTCTGCCATCATGCATTCGTAGCCTGCGTGGGTTAGGGTCTTGTATACCTTATCGCTTAGCCGGTCTTCCGACTCCAAAATCAAGATCTTTGCCATGGTCTCACCTCACCCATCCAACGAAGTAGCTTTCACTTTTCTTCCCGTGAAAGTGAAAATTTCTTGCGGCATGCCGCTTGACGAACAAAGAATCCCCCGGAAAATGAGTCTTTACTGGACATTCTGCCTGCAAGGTGCTATTATTAATCGTATTGAAAATGGGAGGGGAGGGCTGACCATGAACGTGGATCAACTGGCAGATCAACTGCGGCGGGATAGCACATTTATGGAGAATGTTGTCCGCTGGGAAGAGCTTCCCGCACGTCCGGCACAGACCGCAGCCTTCCCGGAATGCCTTGATGAACGACTGATTCCTGTGCTGCAGAAGCGCGGAATTTACGAGCTGTACAGCCATCAGGCGCATAGCATCAAGGCCACCGCAGCAGGCAAGGATGTGGTGGTGGTTACCCCCACGGCTTCCGGCAAAACCATGTGCTATAATCTGCCGGTGCTGTCGTCCATTCTGCAGAATAACGATGCTCGCGCCCTGTACCTTTTCCCGACCAAGGCTCTGTCAGCCGACCAGGTCAGCGAGCTGTATGAGCTCATTGAAGAAATGGGTGTGGACATCAAAACCTACACCTATGACGGCGATACGCCCGGTGCCGCACGGAAAGCAGTCCGCCAGGCCGGCCACATCGTGGTGACTAACCCCGATATGCTTCATAGCGGTATTTTGCCGCACCATACCAAGTGGGTCAAGCTCTTTGAGAATCTCCGCTATATCGTGATCGATGAAATTCACACCTACCGCGGCGTGTTTGGCTCTAATTTGGCCAATGTTCTGCGCAGATTGATGCGGCTGTGCGCATTCTACGGTAGTCATCCGCAGTTTATCCTGTGCAGTGCCACCATTGCCAACCCGAAGGAGCTGGCAGAAACACTCATTGGCCGCCCGGTGGAATTGATTGATGATAACGGCGCCCCCATGGGCAAGCGGCACTTCGTGTTTTATAATCCGCCGGTGGTGAACCGCCAGCTGGGCATCCGCAAGGGCGTGATTCCCGTGACGCGGGACATCTCCAGCATGCTGCTGAAGTGCGGCATCCAAACCATTACCTTCGCTAAAAGCCGCTTGACGGTGGAGGTGTTGACCAAGTACCTGAAGGATCTTGTACGGGACCCCTTGGGCAATGCAGGGCGCGTGCGCGGCTATCGCGGCGGCTATCTGCCCACGGAGCGGCGGGAGATTGAACGGGGACTAAGAGCCGGTAAGGTGGATGCCGTGGTGTCTACCAACGCCCTGGAGCTTGGTATTGATATCGGCGCCCTGGATGCCTGCGTGCTCTGCGGATATCCCGGCACCATCGCCAGCGCCTGGCAGCAGGCCGGCCGTGCAGGACGCCGCAAGGGCACCAGCATTGTGTTCTTTATTGCGTCCTCTGCCGCCATTGACCAGTATATCGTTTCCCATCCGGATTATTTCCTCCGTCAGTCCCCGGAAAATGCCTTGCTGAATCCTGATAACCTTTATATTTTGCTCAGCCACTTCAAGTGCTCTGCTTTTGAGCTTCCCTTTGAAGACGGCGAAGGTTTCGGCAACGCTCCCGCGCCGGAAGAACTGCTGGAATATCTGTCGGAAAGCGGCATCCTGCGCCATGTGGAAGGCCGGTATCACTGGTCCGC